>JAZLEK010000022.1:0-7492 GCA_045615225.1 Acutalibacteraceae bacterium
AATGTTATAAAATTGTTATGTTCGAAATTTCGAATATGCCGCTGTGGTGGAATAGGCAGACACAAGGGACTTAAAATCCCTCGGTAGCGATACCGTATCGGTTCAAGTCCGATTAGCGGCACCAAAAAACCTCGATGAAATTCATCGAGGTTTTTTATTTTTTAATATTATTCATCCCACTTTTCAAGATAACTGTGCTTTTCTCCGTTATCTTTGTCGCGCCACCCAACAATAGAAGCAAGGTTAACGTTATGAATACTTCTGAAAAGGTTATCATCAACCGCGGGGTTAATCTTTTTAATTTCCTTAATAAGCGCCTTGATTTCCTTGCGTTTAGACAACTCTTCATTATACTCGCTTTCGGCAGTAAAGCGGCAAGCGCATTGCAAAAACCTGAGTTCATTATAATTAGACCAAGCAATAATATCCTTTTCTTTTACTTTGTATAACGGTCTAATAAGCTCCATACCCTCAAAATTAGTGGATTTAAGTTTAGGTAGCATTGTCTTGATTTCGGAAGCGTAGGTCATATTAAGCAGCAGGGTTTCAATCATATCGTCAAAATGATGACCAAGCGCAATCTTGTTGCAACCAAGCTCTTTAGCTTTTGAATAAAGGCAACCTCTTCTCATTCTGGCGCATAGATAACAGGGTGCGCCGCCGGCAGTGGTAACTACATCGAAAATGTTGCTCTCAAAAACCGTAATCGGAATATTCATAATTTCAGCGTTATGCTTTATAAGCTTGGCATTCTCTTCGTTATAACCCGGGTTCATAACAAGAAAAACAAGCTCAAACGGATAAAGAGAATGACGGTGAAGCTCCTGCATACACTTAGCCATAAGCATAGAATCTTTTCCGCCCGAAATACAAACCGCAATCTTGTCGCCCTCTTCAATAAGTTTATATTCGTTAACGGCGCCAACAAAACAGTTCCAAATAGGCTTTCTGAATTTTTTAATTATACTTCTTTCAATTTCCTTATATCTTTCCATAATCGTCCTAAAAATTTGTTTTTCTTTATTATATTGGTTTTATTGTGAGTTTTCAAGTAAAATCGCACTTGTAAAAAAACCTTATAAATGGTAACATATACATATATGATTTTTGGGGTGATTTGGTGGTTTCAAAAATTAAAAGTATTGGCCTTTTCGGGCTTGATTCATATATGATAGAAGCCGAAGCAGACGTTTCTAAAGGACAACAAGCCTTTGACATAGTCGGTTTGCCCGATTCAGCTGTCAGAGAATCGCGCGACCGCGTGCGCTCGGCAATAAAAAACTGCGGTTACAAATATCCACTTGGCCATATTACCGTAAATCTTGCCCCTGCCGATGTCAGAAAAGAAGGTTCGGCTTACGATTTACCTGTACTTCTCGCATTGCTTATTGCAAATAATCAAATAAAACCTCAAATAAATTTGGAAGAGTGCCTGTTTATAGGCGAAGTATCTCTTGACGGAACGGTAAGGGGAGTTAATGGAATACTCTCAATGGCAATAGGCGCAAAAGAACAGGGAATAAAAAACTTTTTTGTTCCAAAAGCCAACGAAAACGAAGGCTCGGTTGTTGACGGAATAAACATTTACGGTGTAAACAGGGTGGACGAGCTTATTTCTCATATCGTGGGCAAAGAAAGTATTGTACCCGCACAGCCTTATGACATAAGCACTGCCGAAACATCGGGCAATATTTTTGATTTCAGCGAAGTAAAGGGTCAAGTTCTTGCAAAAAAGGCGCTTGAAATAGCCGCGGCAGGCGGGCACAATGTTTTGCTCATTGGAAGCCCTGGCGCCGGTAAAAGTATGCTTGCAAAAAGACTTCCAACAATTCTTCCCAAAATGACCTTTGATGAATCTATCGACACAACAAAAATATATTCGGTAGCAGGTGAGCTTGACAGTAAAACTCCCATAATTCTCGGCAGACCCTTTCGTTCACCGCATCACACCGTATCTTCACGAGCCATATCGGGCGGAGGAACTGTTCCAAGACCGGGCGAAATATCGCTTGCACATAATGGAGTTTTGTTTTTAGATGAACTTCCCGAATTCAGCCGTGATGTAATGGAAGCTTTACGCCAACCCTTGGAAGACGGCAATGTCACAATTTCGCGGGTAGCCGGCTCGCTTACATACCCAAGCTCGTTTACCCTTGTGGCAGCAATGAATCCCTGTCCCTGCGGTTTCTTTGGCCACCCCACAAGAAAATGTACTTGTTCGGCAAATGCTGTCAGGAAATATCTTAACCGTATATCAGGTCCAATGCTTGACCGACTTGATTTGCATATAGAAGTGCCTCCGGTTGAATATAACGAGCTTAAATCAAATTCGGCAGAGGAATCAAGCTTAAGTATCAGACAGCGAGTAAACAAAGCGCGTAACATACAGAATGAAAGATATAAGGGGACAGGCATTACCTGTAATGCAAGACTGCTTCCGAGTATGCTTTCGAAATATTGTGTTCTCACACCCGAAGCCGAAGCAATGCTATCTGCCTCTTTCGAACGTTTAGGCCTTTCCGCCCGAGCTTATGACAGAATTTTAAAGGTGTCAAGAACGGTTGCCGATCTCGAAGGAAAGGAACTTATAGAACTGTCTCATATCGCCCAAGCAATACAGTTCAGAAGTTTAGACAGAAAGTATTGGGAAGGTTGACAAAAACGCCTTGAAAGGTGTATAATGTATTTTATAGTATTATGTCTTTAGGAGAGTATTATGGAAGAAGTTAAATTGCCGGTTGCAAGAACGCTTGACATTATGCAACTTCTGCGCGTAGTTTTAAGAAAGTGGTTTATAGTTGTAATTGCAGGCACTATTGCTGCCGTTATTGGTTTTATATATTCAAGCTATTATATAACACCGTTATACAAAGCAAGCTCTACTATGCTTGTAGACCTTAGAAACTCAGTTCACGAAGATTTATCAAGCGAACAGATAAACGTTGCAGAAAAGTATGTATCTACCTTTGCTTACATAATGAAAACAAATACAGTTTTGCAACCCGTTATCGATGACCTTGGGCTTAAAGAATCTGTTTCTTCACTTGCTTCCAAAATCGATATATACACTCTTGAGGAAACTCTGCTTATTCGTGTTGCAATAAATTATCCCGACCCAGATATTGCGATGAAAATTGTAAAAAGCATTGGTCAAAATGCGCCTGAAATTATCAATCAACGTATAACTTCGGGTTATATTACAGAAATAGAGGCGCCTTCGGTTACAATTAACCCCGTAACCCCCAACATTCCCAGATATACCGTTACTGCCGCCGCTTTAGGTATCGCATTAGCTGTATTTGTTATAGTTGCTTTTACTTTATTCAACAATAAGATAAAATCTGTCGAAGAATTGCAAGATGCGGTTGATTTACCGCTTCTCGGCGTTATTCCAACCTTGCAGAAAAAAAACGGTAAAGGAGTTAAAGCGTGATGAAAAAAACAAGACACTCTGTAGACACATTTGAAGTTTTATCCGACAAAACTCCGTTTAGTTATTCCGAAGCCTTTAAATCTTTCCGTACAAATGTTGAGTTTGTATCATCCATAGATAATTGCAAAGCAATTATGATGGTAAGCGCTTTGTCGGGCGAAGGTAAAACTACTGCATGTATAAATCTTGCCATTGCTCTTGCTCAAAACGGCAAGAAGGTAGTGATTTGTGATTGCGACCTTCGTCGTCCTAAGGTGCAACGCTATCTTCGCATAAAAGCTTCTTCTAAAAACGGAGTAAGCACTGTGCTCGGCGGCAGCTGTGCCATAGATAATGCCATAGGCTTTGTTGAAGATTTAAATATTTATGTTATGCTTTCGGGTCCTGTTCCCCCCAATCCCGGTGAATTACTGGCGTCCGATAATGCTAAAGCATTGATTGAAGAACTTAAAACAAGGTTCGATTATATCATTTGCGATACACCGCCAGTTTCAATCGTTTCAGACACACTTGCATTCAGTAAACACATCGACGGAGCCATTATGGTGGTGCGTCAAAACTATGCTGTGCGCAATGAGATTACCGATGCCATATCAAAACTCAGAACGGTTGATACAAATATGCTCGGTATGATACTCAACGATTACGATTCAAAAATAGATGCAAGCTACAAATACGACAAGTATTATAGCTATAAGAATTATTATGCAGAAAAATAATTTTTCGCTTGCCGATATCCATACTCATATTTTACCGGGTATAGATGACGGAGCAGACTCTGTTGAAGTTGCAATAGAACTTCTTTATGAAGAACAAAAGCAGGGCATAACAGATATCGTTTTAACACCTCACTTCAACATACAAGAAACCACAATACAGGAATTCTTATTAAAGAGGCAAGAATCTTTTAAACTGCTTTTGAAAGAAATGGAAAAACATCCGTCTTTAAATAGCTTAAACCTTCATCTTGGAGCAGAGGTAAAATATAATCCCAATCTGATTTATAGCGATGTTTTCGATCTTTGCATAAATAATACGTCTTATCTTCTTCTTGAACTGACTATGTCGCATCCGTTTAATTTTGAACAAACGGCTTTGTGGATGCTGTCAAAGGGTATCAGTCCCATACTTGCCCATGTTGAAAGATATGATTATATATGCACAAACCCTAAATTGCTTGAAAATCTGTTATATGCGGGCGTTGTTTTTCAGTGTAATGCTTCAAGCCTTTATTCCAAACATTACGGGAAAAGGGTAAAAAAACTTATGAAACACGGTTATGTTCAGGTATTGGCATCCGATACACATAATATGAATTCCCGTCCGCCAGAGCTCATAAAAGGTCTGGATAAATATTCAAAGTATACCGATATGCTGGCTTCAAATTCAATGAAGGTTATAAACAATAAGCTTATATAGCTTGTTTGGAGGAATTATGATAAAAAAATCTACCCGTCGCAGACTTACCTTGATTTTAATAGATTTGTCTTGCTTTGTCGCAATTTTTGCGGCTTCTTTTGTCATATCCGAATATTTTTCAACCACCAGCGTAAAATTAGACATTGCAGCCTCTTATTTTATAACAGGCTGTATTTTTGGCGGCATTCTCCTTCTTAGTAGACTGATTTTCTCGGTCTATACAAACGTTTGGAGATACGCTAACTCTAAAGTCTATCTCACAATGGTTTTCTCAGATATTATAGGCGGTATTGTTGCACTGGTTGTTTCCCGTGCGCTCGACAAATATTCGCTTTATATGGGCGTTTGGCAAAGCGCTACAATAGTTGCTCTTTATTGCCTTTCCACCCTTACTCTTCGTTTTGGTTATCAGCAGTATTACCGTCACTTCAATTTGAATCTTGATTACCTCAACAAAATCGGTGTTGCCATTGTCGGCGCGGGTCAAATCGGTACACTTCTCGCTGAAGAGCTCAAATATAATAAAAACTCCCACTATCGACCCATCTGCTTTATTGACAAAAGCGCAGATAAAATCGGTGGCAAAATTGCAGACCTCAGGGTATATAAAGAAGATGCGGGTATAATTTCCAAGATAAAAGACCTTCCCGTGCAGGAAATATTTATTGCTCTTCCCAATATTGACGGCGAAACTTCAAAAAAGCTTTTTGATTTTTATTCCAGAACAGGTTGCAAGGTAAAAATATATGATTTCCCAATAAACCAACAGGAAGGCGAAGAAAATTCAAAGCGAGTGCTTCGCCCCATCAACATCGAAGATCTTCTTTTCAGAGATGCCCTTAAAATTGCCGATAATGGTATGAATGGGTTTTATAAAGACAAAACTGTGCTTGTAACGGGTGGCGGCGGTTCTATTGGTAGTGAAATTTGCCGTCAAGTTGCAAAAAGAGGCCCCAAAAAGCTTATAATTCTTGACATTTATGAGAATAATGCCTATGAAATACAACAAGAATTAATCAGAAAGCATAAGGATAAGCTTGACCTTGCGGTTGAAATTGCTTCTGTGCGTGATTATGACAGAATAGATGCAATTTTTAATCATTATAAACCCGAAATAGTTTTCCACGCTGCCGCTCATAAGCACGTTCCTCTAATGGAACATAGCAGCAGCGAGGCTATCAAAAATAATGTTTTCGGCACCTATAACGTTGCAAATGCCGCCGAAAAATATAAAACAGAAAAGTTCATTCTTATATCAACCGATAAAGCCGTTAACCCTACAAACATAATGGGTGCTTCAAAACGTCTTTGTGAAATGGTTGTACAATGCAGAACTGATAGTGAAACTTCCTTTTCCTGTGTTCGTTTCGGCAATGTGCTTGGTTCAAACGGCTCGGTTATCCCGCTCTTCAGGGCGCAAATTGAAAAGGGCGGCCCCATAACAATTACCGATAAGCGTATTATAAGATATTTTATGACAATACCCGAAGCGGCTCAGCTCGTTATGGAGGCAGGATACCTTGCAAAACGCGGCGAACTTTTTGTGCTTGATATGGGTAAGCCTATCAGAATTGTTGACCTTGCAGAAAATATGATAAAGCTTTCGGGCTTGTCTCCTTATGAAGATATCGATATTGTGGAAATAGGTCTTCGACCCGGTGAAAAGCTTTATGAAGAGCTTCTCATAAAGACCGAGTCGCTTACCAAGACCGCAAACAACCTAATCTTCATTGAACACGACCAACCGCAAAGCAGAAACAGTATTGAAGAAAAACTTTCAGCGCTCAAGGATGTGCTCGACAGCTCTAAAGATGCAATTAACAGTGAAAGCATAAAGAATGTTATGAAGAATGTTATTCCGACATATCACGACCCTGAAGAAGTAAACTGTAAAGCAGAAGAATCTGAAGAAATGAACAACACTAAAGATGTCGGCGAAACGGTGAATAACTAAATGAAAATATGTTATGTTATAGGGGCAGGCGAACTGCCCCTGATTTATATCAAAAAACAAGATTCTCTTGTTATCGCGGCCGATGGGGGACTTAAAAAACTCGGCGATATTTGTCCGGACGTTATTGTCGGGGACTTTGATTCGCTCGGTTTTGTGCCCGATGGACAAAACGTAATTACTCTTCCCATTAAAAAAGACGTTACCGATATGCACTATGCAGTAGAACTCGGCATAGAAAAAGGATATGAAATCTTTGTTTTATACGGTGGTACAGGAGGCAGACCTGACCATACTTTTGCCAACTATGCTCTCCTTTATTCTCTTTCTGAGAGAGGACTCAAAGGCTATCTTATCGGCGACGGATATGTTGTTACGGCTATGCGTAATTCATCAATAAAACTGCCTAACCATCAAGATGGAACGGTGTCGGTCTTTTCTGCTAACGAATGCGCAAAGGGCGTTACAATAAAAGGACTTGAATATACCCTTAATAATGCCGAACTTTATTTTTGTAATCCTCTTGGCGTAAGCAATTCTTTTACAGGACAGGAATGCGAGATATCGGTTAGTGACGGCACACTTCTTGTAATGTGGGAAGAAAACAACGTGGAAGAATTTATTGACAAGCTATGAAAGTAGTATTATAATATCTTTGCCAAACAGAAAACTTAATATTAATCAGGGGT
>JAZLEK010000023.1:0-15782 GCA_045615225.1 Acutalibacteraceae bacterium
CCTTTACAGCGTGTGAAAAGCCGGTTCTCGTTGTTAACGGCAACCATGACGATAATACATACGATGCATGGAATGTAAACTATGGCGAAAAGGTTGTTTCCGAACTCGACTGGAAGAATTATGTTTTAGACCCTGTTGCTCCTGCTGATATAGTTCGTCCCGCAGGCGACCCCAACGCTAAGAACTATTATTATGACCTCGAGAAAAACGGCAAGACCACCCGTATCTTCTGTCTTGATGCTGTTGACTATTATCAGGAATATGATGAAAACGGTAATATCACCGCTCTTGAAATCAGAAATGGCTATACCGAAGAGAGTGCAGAAACAGAAAACAAATATTACAACGGTCGTTCTTGCGCAAACGGTAAATATAGCGCTCAGCAAATCAAATGGCTTGCCGATAGCCTTAACGAGAGCGACAAGTTCGACAATGTTATGATGTTCTCTCATATGGGAGTCGATGCTCAAATCAATTCTTCGAGCGGTATTGCATCTGAACTCAGCGCTGAACTTAAAGCGGTTATGACAGCATACAACAACAAGACCGCGTACAAGAATGACGAGCTTGGAATTGATGTTGAATACAGCGATAACGGCAGAATTCTTGCTTACCAGTTCGGCCATGTTCACGACGAACGCGTTCTTTTCGATAATGCTACAGGACTTTGGCAGCTTTCTTCTTCAACTGCCCGTCCCAGTGAAACTAGACTCAATACTGAAAACGAAGCTTGCTTCGACGTTATGAGTGTAAGCCCGGGTGTTATTCGCAAGTACAATATCGGTTTGGGAAAAGATGCAACATACTATAGTGTTAATAATATTCCTTATGGCGATGTAAACCTCGACAACACAGTAGATATTTGCGATATGGTTGCTCTTACAAATACTGAAGAAGGAACTTCTACCGCAGCCGATGTAAACCGTGATAACCTCATTGTATACACAACCGATGCAGAAGCTCTTAGAAAACACATTTTAGGAATTGAATAAACCTATAAAAGACGGCTTATTCAGATAATTTCAAAATGAAGCTTATAAAAAATTCGGACAGAACTTTTCTGTCCGAATTTTTTGGTTTTCTGCAAAACGCTTAAGCAAACACGAATAATCCGAACCTGATTTTAAAGGTGGGATTTTCGTCTTTGCATTGTTAAAATACTCGTTAATCCGTCAGGATTAACTGCGTTTTGTGCCTCGCACAGCCAAAAATCCCATTCCTATAAAATTCCGCGACCTAAAACGAACATAATTTCGTGTGATTTTTGGTGCGAAAGAGTTCGTAAGGCTAACGCCTACGGACGATGACAAACCGAAAAGTGCCGAAATTATGCCGTTTTAGGCAGGTTCGGATTATTCGTGTTTGCTTAGGGTGTCGGTTGACAAAAAATCTTTAAATCAGTATAATTATTATGGATATTTTATAAGGACTTGCCCATTGCGAATCGCTTTAGAATTACGATTGGATAGAATAAAATTACAGAGCAGAAAACAAAGATATTGTCCGCAATAAGCTGAAAATCTCGCGGCGGTATTATTGACCGGCCGTTTGAAACGGTAAAGGAGTAGTAATTATGCAAAGTTACGATAAGGAAGTACAAGGTCGCTTCGGTAATACCGACGCCTACAAAGAGTACAAGCAAAAAACCGCTGACTACACTAAAGATAAATGGCAAGGGGTAAATGACGGACTAAACGTTGCCCTCGCCAAATTTGGCAAGTGTATGAATAACGGCTACGCCGCCGTGTCAGGTGAGGCGCAGGCGCTTGTGAAAGAATTACAAGCCTATATAACTGAAAATTACTACACCTGTACAAAAGAAATTCTCGCAGGACTTGGTCAAATGTATGTTGCCGATGAACGCTTCAAAAACAATATTGATAAAAACGGTGAAGGCACGGCCGAATTTATAAGCGAGGCAATAAAACTTTATTGCGACAAATAAAATCTATGGGGGTTGCTATGACCTTAAAACTATTCATACAAGCAATAACAAAATTTTTATTAGGAGTGGCTTTAGTAGGTCTTCTCATATTTCTGCCTGCAGGAAGTTTGTCATTTTTCGGCGGTTGGCTTCTAATGGCAATTTTGTTTGTTCCAATGTTCTTTGCGGGCATTGTAATGATGCTAACAAACCCCGACCTGTTAAAAAGCCGACTTAATGCAAAGGAAAAAAGGGAAGAGCAAAGCCTTGTAGTGAAGCTCAGCGGTCTTATGTTTTTGGCTGGGTTTGTTGTTGCAGGTCTTGGCTTTCGTTTCGGATGGTACACTCTGCCAAAAGGTGTCGTAATAGGCGGTGCGGTGGTGTTTTTGGCGGCATATATTCTTTATGCCGAGGTGCTTAGGGAAAACACATACCTAAGTCGTACAATAGAGGTGCAGGAAAACCAAAAGGTGATAGATACAGGACTTTACGGAATTGTCCGCCACCCGATGTATAGCGCAACCTTGCTTTTGTTTTTATCAATGCCAATAATACTGGGCTCGGTGTATTCGTTTTTGATTTTTCTTACATATCCCTTTATCATAGCAAAAAGAATCCGTGATGAAGAAAAATTCCTCGAAGAAGAACTCGACGGTTACTGTGAATATAAGCAAAAAGTAAGGTACCGCCTGATACCGTTTATATGGTAATAATGCAAAACCGCTGAAGCGTAAAACTTCAGCGGTTTTTATTTGGAGATAATATTTGCTTAACCAAAAACTAATTCACCAAAAAATTCAGGTCGGTGGAAATCGGGAGTGGGGGTATCTACCGGATTCCAGGCAAAATAGTGCTCGGTGGGGGTAAGCTCGCCGCATTTATAGAAATTAGCGCGCATCTTTTTGCCCTGCTCAGCTACAAAATTCGGGAAAAACTGTCTTATAAAGTCAAAGGTTATTTGGTAGGTAAGCTCCCAGCCCTCTTCGGTGCGAAGGACCTCAGGATTGATGTTTGCGCTCGGCTTGGGTAATAGTCTTGCCGAATTTTGGCGGCATGAACCAAAACCGATATGCATACATAAAGCGGGATTAAATTCAAAGTTAAAATATCTGGTGTCGCCCTCAATGGGAGAGATAAAGAACTCCAGACAACTGTCCTTGCTCGGAACGCCAATGCGACCCGTTTCCTCGGCGCGGATATCTTTTTCCTTTGCGGTAAGGCGCACATAAAGAGCCTTATCGTCATAGCAAACCTGAGCCGTTGCCGAAATATCGGTTTCGCGGGTCCAAAGTCTTGCATCTATAGGAGCAACAGGAATATCGTTCCAGTCGTTTGTTTTCGGCAAAATCGTATAAGTTCTCATAACAACACTCCAATATAAATTTACTGATTTTATTTTATCACATAACACCTCATTTTTTCAAGGATTCATTAATGATAGGAAATGTAAAACGGTATAAATACCGGGTTCTAGTCGTCGACGAATAGTACAAAGTTCTATAAATCCGTCTGCGAAGCAGACACCGAACTTCTTAACTATTCACTATTACTTATTACTTCCAAAAATCCTCTATCAAAAAACACAGAGAATAGTGAAGAGTGAAAAGTGAAGAGTGAAAAAGTAAAAATCCCCATTCTTACGAATGAGGATTTTTGGTCGGAGTAGCGTTATAGTAATCAAACGTAAACCCGCATAAATACTAGGTTTTTCGCAGCTATAAACAGTACATATCTATTGAATACTACGGCGTTTCTGCTTAAGTTTTATAATACAAATCCAAATTCTAAGCAGCTTTAAACATGCATTACTTTTTTGTTATTTTCCCACAATCATTGCAAATAAAGACAACACTATCTTTAGCAGGAATAATGCGAGCAATAATTGATACTACAAGGCCAAGGGGGACGGCTAAAACAATACCAATAAATAAACTAGTCCAGAACATATTAGCAATAACACCCATAATCACTACTAAAACAATAACAATCAAAAAAGGAACTACAAAGGCCAGCGTTGTTCGAGATTTTTTATCCTTTCTGATTATATTGGCTTGTGTGTTTTCAGATTGACAATAAGAACATTTCATAATATATCCTCCTTGGCTAATTTTTAAATTTTATTTTATAAAACTTCAAGTACATCCAAACATATTATATTACGGACAAAATAATAATGCAATGTTTTTAGCTAGCTTCATGAATGGATATCGACACTTTTTACGAAAGCCATATACAAAAATTAAAAGGAACCAACCTAAAGGCTGATTCCTTTTAATTTGGTCGGAGTAGCGTTATAGTAATCACGCGAAAACCCGCATAAATACTGGGTTTTTCGCAGCCATAAACAGTACGTATCCCTTGATTACTATGGAAATTACTATTGTTTTGAATTTTCAAAAAGTCAAGTCCCCTAAAAAAGAAATCACCGCGCCTATATAAGTAGACGCGGTGATTGATAAATATAAGTATTGTGTTGGAAACTTATTTATGTTATAATTAAACAAAAGATTATAATTACTTAAAACGAAGGGGTTGTTTCAAGTTGACCGAGGTTGAAAAGGCCGCATTATTAAATACGGCAAAAAGTCTATTTCGTGATTCTTTTGCTGCTAATCATTATAAGAATACGCAAAATTTAGATAAACTAAAAAATTTCATTGTTAATCCTTTTTTATTGAAGTATCTTACAAAATTTGCGTTTGGTGAAGACACCCCGGAAAATCGAGCAAAAGCATTATTATATCCAAGAGCTTTCGGTACATCAATGACAACAGGGTTTGGAAATTTTGTTCAAAGGTTTTGTAATGAGCTCCGTCAATCTTATCCATCTACAACTGCAGGAATGGATATTGAATTTATTGATGCTGTAGATGGTAGACGAAAATATTGCCAATTAAAAGCAGGACCTAATACAATTAATAAAGACGATATAAAAACTATCAAAGATCACTTTAGAGGTGCGATTCACCTTGCAAGAACAAACGGAACAGCAATCGCATCTATGGATTGTGTTGTAGGTGTTTGCTATGGAACACGTGAAGATTTGAGTTCATTTTATAAAGCCATTGATGAAGATTACCCTGTTTTAATTGGCGATGAATTTTGGACACGATTAACCGGAGATAACCATTTTTATGAAGATTTGATTAATGCATTTGCTGAAGTTGCCGATGATATTAATGCAGTGGAAATGGTGGATGAAACGGTTCGGAAACTAGCAGAAAACATTCAAGAAACTGCCGAAGAGGAGTAACCATAAAGGAGCGTTTTAAACGTTCCTTTTTTTGTGTTCCTGTATTGAAATTTTGAGTTGAATGCCTATCCTACGTGATAATTCGACGGGAACAGCATTTCCAATTTGTTTATATTGATCTGCAATACCTCCAGCAAATTGCCAGTCATCGGGGAACGATTGAATTCTAGCATATTCACGCACTGTAAAGGGTCTAACCTCTTCAGGATGACATCGATCAGTTTGTTTTTGTGAGGGGCTACATGTAAGAGTTAAGCATGGTTCATCCCAGGAAATACGTCGCGCCATGCCGCGACGCCCACCACCACTATAATAGGATTTTCCCATATATGCTTTAGCAACATCATCAGGGAGATCTACCCAACAACCACCTGGAGGGACAAGTTTAAAAACAGCTTTTTTCTTGGCACTATATTCTTCACCTATGGATGGCGGGCAATTTTTTAGAGCTGTGCGTAAAGTGGTCCATTCTTTATCGGGTGTTGGATATTCAAAATTTATATCATTAACTAAGTCATTACGGATGCCGATGATTACAATTCTTTCTCGTTTTTGTCCAACGCCATAGTAACAAGCATTTAAAATTTTCTTTCGATTATCAATTGTATATCCCAAGCTTTCAAAAACAGAAATAATTGTTTCCAATGTACGTCCGTTATCGTGACTTGCAAGTCCCCTAACATTTTCAGCCAAAAACATTTTTGGTTGGACTTCCTGAACGCATCTCGCAAACTCATGAAAAAGCGTTCCACGAGTATCATCAAATCCCATTTTTTTACCTGCGTAGCTAAATGCTTGACATGGGAAGCCACCGGTAACAATATCAATTTTTCCTCTAAATTCAGTGAAGTCTACATTATGAATATCTTCACAGGTAACATTCCAATACGGTCTGTTAGTTCGTAATGTCTCACAACAGGCTTTATCGAATTCAACGTGTTTGAGTGTTTTAATTCCTGCTTGCTCAAGACCTAGAGCTAATCCACCTGCTCCGGCAAAAAGTTCAATAGCGGTAACATCCTCAGGTGTGATTTCTTCATGAAAAGGGATGGGATCATTTAGCGTTGAAGTGTTTATGATGTCATCTGGCATAACATCAAGTGCCTCGCAGAGATCCATAACTTTTGATTTAAATGGATTATAATTGTCAGAGATCATCAATGACAATTGATTTTTAGTTATACCAACTTTGTCTGCTAATTCGGTAAATGTTTTTATTCCACGCGAACACATTGCTTCTTGAATTTTTAATCTCGATATGTACATCTGTATCACCTCATGAAGGATTCTGTAAAAATCATAACACATAACAACCCAAAAGTCAACACAAAATCATAACTTTTAACAACCCGAGAGACATTTGTTGAAAAATAATAAAAAATTGGATATTCGTTTATAAAAATAAATGTGGTAGAGTGCAAAAAAAATAAAGCTGATTCGTTCTGAATCAGCCTTAAGGTAATTATGGTAGTCAAAATATGAAATATTTCATATTATTGTCTGTTAATACTTTTGAATCATTTTAGAAACAGAAAAAATGATTGGAGAATGTGAGAAACGTTTATAAAAAGAAAATTCCAAACCCAACATAAAGGTTGAATTTGGAATTTTTGGTCGAGGTGACAGGACTCGAACCTGCGGCATCTAGTTCCCAAAACTAGCGCCCTACCAACTGGGCGACACCTCGATATTAATATTTATTTTTGCAAAACCAAATCTAACTAACGATAGTCGTTTTGGTAACCCTCTTACGGTGCCCAAAACTTTTCACGGCGTGGTTAGCGCCTAAAAGTTTTGACCGCTGCGCTTCGTTATGCTCGCTGTATCATCCACAGGATGCGCTCGCAACCTCACCCAAAACTAGCGCCCTTGGGGCTGGGCGACACCTCGATATTTATTTTTGCGACTTTGTCATTATAATGGTTATGGATAGTCGAAACGCTTTTAGCGTTGCGACGAACAACAATCATTATACGGCAAAAGACCGTTTTTGTCAAACAATAAATTTTCAATTTGCTATTCATATTTTTTCGGCGTATAATAATACCGAAAAGCGAGGCGTTAAAATGAGTGTTTTTGAAAAGATTTATGAAGTTGTAAAAGGTATACCGAAAGGCAAGGTTATGACCTATGGACAGGTGGCTTTACTTGCGGGAAATCCCCGCTGGGCGCGGGTTGTGGGCTATGCGCTTCACAACAATCCGTCCCCCGGAACCATACCTTGTCACAGGGTTGTGAACAGGGAAGGCAGGGTTGCCGACGCCTTTGTTTTCGGGGGTGGGAATGCACAGCGAGAACTGCTCGAAAAAGAAGGCGTTACCTTTGAGATTGACGGCAGAATTGACCTTAAAAAATACGGATTTTAATTATTTTAAATCGTCGCGTTCTTCCTTAGAGAGAGGAATATATTTTACGCGGCGGTTTTTCTTTTTGCCTTTATTTAAGAAGAAAACAGCGGCAACAAAAATGATAATTGCGGCAACAACCACAATATATACGCCCTTCATGAATGAAGAAGTAAAGAAAGTTTTGACGACATCTAAGAAGACAAGTATGGGGCTTGCTTCAATGGTTTGTCCGGAAACCAGATTAAGTGTGCCGATTTTTTCTTCGGCGTAAAAAACATCTGCAGTGCCGACAATCTCGCCCTTTTTAACGGGAGCCGTAAATTCGTCCTGCTTCAAAGAAATTTGATATTCGATAGTCGAAGCGTCGGCTTCCTTTGGCAAAATGGTTTTAAGACCATCTTCGAAACAGATAGGCAGATGGTCTGATTCGCTCGAAAGCTTAAGCGGGGCTTCGGCTATAGGCGTGGTAGACTCTAAAACCGACTTAAACTCAAAATTATTAAATGCCCAACGGTACATATTTGCCGAATCTATAAAATCATTTCTTGAGCCGTTAATTGTTTTTGCATCAAGCACAACAGCAATATACGTATATCCGTTATATTCGCTCATACTTACAAGGCATCTGCCGGCTTTGTTTGTAAAACCGGTTTTACCACAAACCGCATACTTATAATAAACGTTGGAATTGGGGTTTATCATAAGGTTAGAGGTGTAAATAGTAAGCTCCTTATGGTAATTTGTTGCTTCCATTGTATAGGAAACCTTTTTGAGAGTTTCCTTGATTTTGTCGATAGAAAACGCAAATTTTGCAAGAGTATAAATATCTCGGGCGGTGGTATAAAGATTATCGTCGTGAAGACCGACGGGATTAGTATAATGGGTGCCGCTGAGCCCCATTTCCTCAGCCTTTTTATTCATCATATCAACAAAATTTCCCACAGTACCGCCAACATGTTCGGCAATGGCGTATGCGACGTCGCCACTTGAAGAAATAAGTAAAGCGGCGAGGGCGTCGCGCGCTCTCATTTTTTCACCAACCTTGAGTCCGTCGCCTGCATAAACGGCAGAGCCCGTACCGAGAATCAGATTAAGGGCTGTTTCGGAATATGTGATATATTCACTGTCAAGGTCACTAATATTTTCAAGCATAACAATAGCGGTCATAAGCTTTGCGATAGAGGCAGGGTACATTCTTCTGTCTGCGTTTTTATCGTAAATTACCGTATCGGTGTCTACAAATGCAACAAGACCGGCCGTGTGATGCATTTCATAGGAATTAATATTAAAAGCCCCTACCGAAAACGCAGAGGAGCAGAATATAAACAGAGCCATTATAAGAACAAAAAGCTTTTTTTTCATTACATTGACCTCAAAACTTGAAATATCTTATAATTTAGTATACAATATTAAGAAAGAAATTAAAAGTAATATTTTTAAAATTTTAATTGTTTTTAAGGAGAAGCCTTTATGGTTTATGTAACAGGCGATATGCACGGGGCCCCCGACCGTCTTTACGGAAAAGAATGGCGCAAGCTTAAAGCGGGCGACGTACTCATAGTTTGCGGCGATTTTGGATATATATGGGATGGTGGGAAATATGAAAAAGAAGCGGTAGAATATCTTGGAAGCCGAAAATTCACCGTTGCTTTTGTAGATGGAACCCACGAAAATTTCGATAAAATAAACGCCTGCCGCGAAACCTATTGGAAGGGCGGAATGGTCCACAGAATTCACGGAAATTTGCTTCATCTTATGAGAGGTCAAATATTTAAAATAGAAGACAAAACGATATTTACCTTTGGCGGCGGAGAATCGTCTGATAAAGACATAAGAGCGGAACAAGGACTTTATTGGAAGGAAGAACTTCCCACCCCTAAAGAAATGGCGCTTGGCGCCGCAAAGCTCGACGAGGCAGGGCTTGAGGTGGATTATATAATTACCCACGAACCGCCAAAAAACGTTAAAAGCGCAATGCTTCTTCGCGAAGGCTCGGCCGACAGAATAAACAAGCTTAACGGTTATTTTGAAGAGCTTGCAGCCGTTTGTGATTTTAAAAAATGGTATTTCGGCTCGCTTCATGAAGACAGGGTAATAACCCCTAAACACACCTGTCTTTTCAATAAAATCATACCGCTTGGCGAATAGTTGAAATTTTCGGTAAAATGTGATATAATAATTCGGTTATAAAAAACAGTTTGGCTCTACGGAGGTAACTTTATGGTTAATACAGACAGACTTTGTATGGGTTGTATGAACGACAACGGCGGCGAACAGATATGCCCCATTTGCGGTTATGACAACTCAGGGAATAATCCCGCGCAATATCTTTCGGTCGGCACCTGGCTTAACGCTAATCGATATAATGTCGGAAAGGTTGTTGAAGAAACTGGTGACGGAGTAACCTATATTGGTTGGGATAATGACAACAATGCGGTTGTAAATATTAAGGAATATTTCCCTGCAGGAATTGCAGTTCGCAGTAAAGACAGACTCACGGTAACTCCCGATGAGGAAAGAGGCTTGGCGTTTAATAAGGGAAGAGAAGAGTTCGTAAAGTTGTTTTCCGCCCTTTCCAATGTAAACGAAAGCGTGTCAATACTCAGAGTTACCGATTTATTTGAATCGGGCGGAACGATATATGCCGTGCTTTCAACAGTATCAGGCACCACACTCAAAGCTTTTTTACTCAGAAACGGCGGCTCTCTTAAATGGGAACAGGTAAAACCCCTCTTTATGCCGCTTATTTCTACCGTTTCTCAGCTTAACGATGCGGGCATTTATCACAGAGGTATTTGCCCCGATAACATTATCGTTGGCAGAGACGGCAAGCTTCGTTTAACAGGCTTTTGTATACAGTCCGTAAGAAATGCTCACAGTGAATTTTTATCTCAGCTCCCCAGCGGCTATATGGCGCCCGAACAATATCTTGAAAACGCTGAAAACAGCGAGGGTTGTGACGTTTATGCGCTTGGTGCAGTGCTTTTCAGAACTCTCATCGGTACAACACCTCCCGACGCTAAGGACCGTCTTGTAAACGATAAGCTTGCTATTCCTACGAAAATTACTGAAACAGTTCCGCGTGGCGCGCTTGTAGCTATTGCAAACGCCCTTAAGGTAGACCCCGCTCAGCGTGTAGGCTCTGCAGAACGCCTTTATAAGATGTTTGAAGCGGTTGCAACTAATACTGTTGTTCTTCCGGACAATAAGCCTGCCGATGAGACCAAAGTTAAAAAGGGGTCGGGCGCAAAATATGCTATTATTTCGGTACTTATTACAAGTCTTGTTTTTGTTTTAGCAATTCTTGCGGCTGTATTTCTTTTCGATTTCGGCAAAGAACCTACGCCAAGCGAGCCCACAAACAACTCTTCCTTTAAGCCTTCCCATATAACCAGCTCTGCAAGTTCGGGTTATGCGCCCGGAACGGTTCTTTTTGAGGTGCCAAACCTTGTGGGCGAAAAGTATACCGAGGTTTACGGCGAAATTCAAACCGAATATTCTCATTTTCAGTTTGTTGTGGCAGGACGAATTGCATCGGATACTATCCCAAGAGGTGCAATATGTCAGCAATCGGTTGAAAAGGGAACTAAGGTTGAAAGAGATACTGTAATAGAACTTTATATCAGCCAAGGCTCAGACAAGGTATCCTTACCCAGTATTATAGGAAAAACAATAACCGACGGCAAAAACGCTCTTTTTGATGCAGGATTTTACAGCGATACAGTTATTATCCGTAAGGGCTTTGATTTAGATGCCGAGCCGGGTGAAATTTACCGTGTTGCTTCCGCAAAGGATGATTCAACAATAAGGTCTGGTTCACAGGTGTCTATCAATGAGCTTATAGTTGTATATTATCGCGACCCCGACACAGCCGAACCTTCGGAAGAAGACTCTTCCGATGATACTGCGGGAAGTTCATCACAAATTCAAAGCTCGGCGCCTGTATCATCAGAAGTAACAGTTTATCAACAATAATAAAAAGCCCGTCAGATTTTCTGACGGGCTTAAGTTGTAATTTAGAAACGATATTACTGGTCGGAATTTTTTGAGATGTAATTTACAACATCACCGATGGTGTGAAGATTTTCAACCTCTTCATCGGGGATTTCAACACCAAATTCATCTTCAATAGACATAAGAAGGTCTACAAGGTCAAGACTGTCGGCACCGAGCTCTTCGGCAATTTTTGTTTCCATAGTCATAGTGTTTTGGTCTGCGGCAAGCTGTTCTGCGAGGATTTCGGTAATTTTTTCAAAAATCATTATAAATTCTCCTTATTAGTTTTCGCACACACCATTATAGACATAAGGGTGTAATTTATGTTATAGTAATCTTACTAAGAAAATAATATGTTGAATATTTGATTTTGTCAACAGTTTTATTTTAAAAAAGCAAAAAGGAATGGTTTTATGGTAAAAAAATATGGTGTAATAGGCTTTCCTATAGGACATACTATGTCGCCTTTTATTCATACAGAACTTTTTAATCTTCGAAATTTTTCGGGCGAATATTCAAAATTTCAAATAGCGCCCGAAGAACTGGAAAGCGAATTTGAAAGCACACTTAAAAAGCTTGACGGATTTAATGTTACGATTCCCCACAAGGTAGAAATTATTAAATATCTCGACCGACTGGATGCTTCTGCCGACGAATATCGCGCGGTTAATGTTGTGGCAAATCAAAACGGGGAATATGTAGGCTATAATACCGATGCCTACGGCTTTTTACAGGGAATAAAGCTTTCGGGCATTACTCTTTGCGGGAAGGTATTAATTTATGGTTTTGGTGGCGCGGCAAGAACGATTATTACCGAATGCTTAAAGGCAGGTTGTGATGTTACCGTCGGAACTCTTAAGGAATTTATGAATGATGCCCGAAAAACCGTAAACGAAATATCAGAAAAACTCGGCAAAGAAATAAAACTTGTCACACGAGAAGAAACAACCGAAAATTATAATCTGTTCGTAAACGCCACTCCCGTAGGAATGTATCCAAAGGTGGATGCTATGCCGCTCGAGGAGAACCAAATTAACCTGATGGATGCTGTTTACGATATAGTATATAACCCCGAGGAAACCTTGCTTTTAAAAACCGCAAAGAAAATGGGTAAAAAATGTGGCGGAGGACTTTCGATGCTCGTGGCCCAAGCGGCAAAAGCGCACGAATATTTCTACGGCGCTTTCTTTAGCGCTGAGGAAATCGCCGGGATTATAAAGAAAACTGCAGCCGCACAGGAGGAAGCCTTTAAAAATGAATAATCTTATACTTTGCGGCTTTATGGGCTCGGGAAAAACCACGCTCGGTAAAAAACTGAGCGAGCATTTTGGTATGAAGCTGATTGACACCGATACCGAAATCGTAAAAAGGGAAAACCGCACCATTGCCGAAATTTTTGAAAGTGACGGAGAAGCCTATTTCAGAGGGCTTGAAACCGAGCTTATAAAAGAACTTGCAAACAAAGATAATCTTATAATCTCCCTTGGCGGCGGACTTGCGGCAAACAAGGAAAACCACCCCCATCTTAAGAAACTTGGCAAGGTTATTCTGCTTGACTGCGGAATTGAGGAAACCCTTAAAAGAATTGAAAACGACCCTACTCGTCCGCTGACCAAAAACGGTAGAGAGGATATAATCGCAAGATACAATATAAGAAAGCCTATTTATGAAGAGGTTGCCGACGTTATTGTTGACAGCAGTCTGAGTATAGATAAACTCTTTAATGTAATTATAAATATTGCAATATAATATATTTTATGATAAAATAATCTTTAAAGAATTTTTAAAGAAGGCAGAAAAGCATGCGAAAAATTACGGTATCGGGAAACACCCCCTATGAAATTTTAATAGATGCCGATGTTTTGTGCCAAAGCGGAAAGTACATCCGAGAGGTATCGGGCGCTAAAAAAGCCCTTATTATTTCGGACAGCAATGTTTACCCGCTTTACGGTGAAAAAGTTAAAGCTTCCCTTGAGCAAGAAGGCTTCGAGGTGGGCTTCTTTGTCTTTTCTGCGGGAGAAGCCTCCAAAAATTTAGATACAGTCAGCGATATGATAAAGGCTATGTGCGAAAATGAGCTTAGCCGAAACGATATTGCGGTCGCCCTCGGTGGCGGCGTTACGGGAGATATGGCGGGCTTTGCTTCGGCTATTTATCTTCGCGGAATTGATTTTGTACAGATTCCCACAACTCTGCTCTCACAGGTTGACTCCTCGGTTGGCGGCAAAACGGGTTGCGATTTATCTTTTGGCAAAAACTTAATCGGCGCTTTTCATAATCCGAAGCTTGTGCTTATCGACCCCAAAACGATTGAAACTCTGCCGGGGCGCTATAAAAACGACGGCATCGGCGAGGTTATAAAATATGCTTTCATAAAAAGTGAAAAGCTTTACAATACCCTTATTTCCTGTGATAATTTCGATGACATTTTAACCGACGTCATTTTCGACTGTGTAGATATAAAAAGACAGGTTGTCGAAAACGATTTTACCGAAAAGGGAGAAAGAATGCTTCTCAATTTCGGCCATACCCTTGGTCACGCTATTGAAAAGTATGAGAATTTCTCGGGACTTGCTCACGGCGAAGCGGTAGGTGTCGGAATGCTATATATTACAAGGGCAAGCGAAAAAACAGGCGATACCGAAAAGGGCACCGCCGAAAAAATAGAAAAGCTTTTAAATAAGTTTTCTTTACCAACATCTTTTTCGGGCAAAGTTGATGAGCTGATAAATATAATGCTTTACGACAAAAAACGCCGCGGCGATAAACTTAATCTTGTGCTCGTCACAAAGGTCGGGCAGTCTTTAGTAAAGGCTGTACCCACCCGTGAGCTTACGGGCTTTTTTGCGGAGGGCAAATAATGGATATCAAAGTTATTCCGTCTGCCCTTAGCGGAGAGGTGAGTATCCCGCCCTCAAAATCAGCCGCCCACAGAGCGCTTATTTGCGCCGCACTTTCTGACGGCTCAAGTAGGATAACCCCCTACTGCACCTCAAAGGACATTAAAGCGACCGTTTCCTGTCTTCGCGCGCTTGGTATGAATATAGCCGAGGACGAAAAGGGTTACATATTATCATCGGGCAATATAACAAAGGGCAAAACCCTCAATTTTAATGAATCGGGCTCAACCGCAAGGTTTTTGCTTCCCATAGCCGCCGCCCTTGGCGCAGATATTACGGGTGTGGGCGAGGGAAGACTGCCAAACCGCCCAATGGATACCCTGACAAAGCTTTTCAGGGAACACGGCGTAGAGGCAAGTTCGGATAATCTGCCCTTAACACTAAAAGGCAAAATGTCGGGCGGAGATTTTTATCTTCCGGGCAACATTTCTTCCCAGTATATAAGCGGTCTGCTTTTGGCCGCGCCCCTTATAAACGAGGAAGTTAATATAATACCAACCACCGCTTTAGAATCGGTTGGCTATATTGATATGACCGTGTCGGCAATGAAAAGATTCGGCGTAAATGCCCTTGAAACCGAAAAAGGTTGGCGCGTTTTAAAAAACAGCAAATATACTGCGCATAACACCCGAATAGAAGGTGACTGGTCACAGGCGGCTTTCTTTATGTCGGCGGCGGCAATCGGAGGAGATATAAAAATATCGGGTCTCGATTTTGATTCCCTCCAAGGCGATATGGCGGCTCTCGATGTTTTTGCCGCATTCGGCGCCAACATTAGCATTACGGATAATGTTTTACATATAAAACGGGGAGAGCTTCGCGGAATAGAGGTCAATGCAAAGGATATTCCCGATATGGTACCCGCCATTGCGGTTACCGCAGCTTTTGCTACGGGTAAAACGGTTATACATTCGGCAGAGCGGCTTCGCATCAAGGAAAGCGACCGAATAAAAACCACACTTGCCATGCTTAACGCTTTCGGTATCAAAACCATCGAGCAAGAAGACGGCATGATAATTTATGGCGGAAAGCCAAAGGGCGCGGTTGTTGATGGCGCTAACGACCACCGCATTGTTATGGCGGCGGCTGTCGGCGCGGCTTTTGCCGAGGGCGAAAGCCTGATAAAAGGATATGAGGCGATAAATAAATCATATCCCGAATTTTTTGAAGACTTTAAAAGAATAGGAGGAAAGACCTTATGAAATCGAGCGTAGGAAACAAAATCAAATTATCGGTTTTCGGCGAAAGTCACGGCGCAGCCGTAGGCTGTTTGCTTGAAGGTCTGCCTTCAGGTGTAAAAATAGATACAGATGCTTTAATGGTTCAAATGTCGCGCAGAGCGCCGGGTAAAGACAAAACCG
>JAZLEK010000024.1:0-3091 GCA_045615225.1 Acutalibacteraceae bacterium
GCCGCAATCGGACTTAACACATCATTTAAAGATATGAAAAAATCAGGCATCCGACCTATGATACATGGTTTTATTATATCGGCACTTGTTGTTATTGTGGCGCTTGTAGTTGAAATTGCATTGGGAATTGTATAAAACTTAAGCGGAGTGGTTTTCCACTCCGCTATTTTTATATAACGAAAAGAAAAACCGTGGGATTTTGGCGAAAAGCCTAAACCCCACGGTTGTTTTAATTTTAAATTAAAATTAGATATGTGCTAAAACGATGATGCTAAGTATTAAAAGGAATAAGCCGATTGTAAGCTTTTTGATGTTAGCAAACAAAGCATTTATGCCTTCGCGCTTTTTCAAAGAAACGATAAGAGAAAGAACGCCTGAGCCGATTACGCCCAAAGAGAGCAATAATGCGAATACGCCACAACCTGGGAGAGTTTCTAAATAAGCGTAAGCACTAATGCCACTGCTTAAGTAGCCGCTTGTGTAAACGTTAACGTCGATATTAGCAGAAACGATAGCTACAACTGAGAAGAACGCAGAAAGGATAGCCATAATATCGCCGATAAAGCTAAAAAGACCAACGAGAGAGAATTTTTCTTTTTCAGGAGCGGGAGCTACTTCTACAGGAGCTTCTTCAACAACGGGTTGTTGTGTGCCGCAAGCTGAGCAAAATACAGCGTTGTCTTCTAACTGAGCGTTACAATTTGTACAGAATTTCATAAATTTTTCCTCCAAAAACGATTTTATAGATAAATGATACCCTATATATTGGATAAAGTCAACCATAAATCCCAAAATGCTGAATTTTTACGCAAAAAAACAGCCCGACAAAGTCGAGCTGTTAAAAGTTTAAAGATTAGAGTTTCTTCATCTTCATCTTACGAGCTAAGAGTGTAAGAACGAGTAATACGATGTACAAAGCACCGATTGTTACGAAGATTGCGCTCCAACCGAATTTTTGTTGTACAAAGCCGAAGATGGAAGCTTGGATAGCAGCGCCCATATATACAGCCCAGTCAAGTACACCAACAACAGTTGAAGAAAGTGCACGGCCACCCATATCACCTGCGATTGCCCAGATAACACCTGTTACCATTGAGAATACGCCAACTACGAACAACATAATTGTTGCAGGTAATTGAGTTTTGAAGAATGGGAAGCATACAAGACCTGCACAAGCAACGATAGCAGCCAATGCGAGCATTGGTTCGCGCTTACCCTTGAATACCTTATCGGTAATGAATGGGAATACAAACATAGCGCAAGCTTGACCTAAAGGAAGAACGATGTATGTGAACATATCGTTCTTAAGGGTAAGACCTAATTCTTCGGTGAAGTAGGTAGGAACCCAAGTTAAAAGACCGTAACGGCCGATACCTGCAATAGCAGAAATTAAGCAGAAAACGATAACCTTAGGTTCTGAGAAGAGCAACTTGTAAGGATAGAAGAAGCCTTTTTCCTTAATAGCAGCTTCCATAGCAGCGTCTTTGTTATCAAGAGCAGCATCTGATTCTTCGAATGCTTTAAGGCCAACCTTTTCAGGACCTTCTTTGAAGAAGAAAATGAAAGCAATAAGGATAAGAACCATTGGGACGATTGGGTAACGGAAACCTGCACGCCAGCTCCATTCAGGGTTAAGGATTAAGCACCAGTTAACTGTTAAGTATGTAACTGCTTGAGCAACGCCCGAGAATGCAGTAGCAAGACCGGAAGCAAAGCCACGTTTTTCTTTTGGCCACCATTTGTTGATAACGCCAAGGCCATTGGACCAAACCATAGCTTGAACGAAACCGTTAAGACCCCAAAGAACAGCGATAACAACAAGGTTGTTTTGGAAAGAAATGAGAACGTTGAGTACTGCAGAAGCTGCAACACCGAAGATCATCAATTTCTTATAACCAAAGAAAGAACCTAAACGGCCACTTACTAATTGACCGAAAGCATAGCACCAGAAAAGTGCAGAAGATACAACACCGATTGTGCCAAGGTCAGAAGCGAAGTATTCCTTCAAAAGTGGCATAACAAGGTTAATGTTTTGACGGCCGTTGTAGAAGAAAAGGTAAGTAAAGCCAAAGCTTAAAAGCATAAGCCAAGCATACTTCTTAAATTTTTTAAATTGTTCAGCGGTATAACCGTAAGTGAATTTTTCTTTTAAGTTTGTCATTTTTTAACTCCTATTAATTAACCGAAGATCTTAGCATCAGCTTCGTCGTATGCTAAGATATCGTTAGTTACGCGAGCGTGGTCATCTAAGTTATCGATTTCATCAATGTAGTAATCTTCGTAAGCGTATGAACGAACGTTGAGTGCAGGGAAAATTTCGTTAAGAGCGTTTTCAGCGTAGCACTTGTCTTCGCCCTTGTGGATAAATTCAACAACCTTGCCGATCCAAGCAGAAGTTGTAGCCTTGTCTAACTTGTAGAAAGGTTGGAATGCAAAGCAATCTTCATCGAAGATGTGGATAGAAACTTCTAAGATTTTGCCATCTCTAACTCTTGCTTTGAAATCTTTTTCAGGAAGAGCCTTTGTGAAGTTTACAACACCTGTGCACTTATCTTCGCAAGTGAGTACGTCGTGAAGTAATTTACGGTTGAATACTAAGTCACCGTGGAAGAAGAGCATATCGTCATCCATAAGGTCGCGAGCCAAGTACATAGAATAGATGTAGTTAGTTTTGTCGTAGATTTCGTTACGAACGAAGGTGAAGTTGAGTTCAGGGAATTCAGCAGCAACACCCTTAAGTTGATCTTCAAAAGGACCTGATGTGATGATGAAATCTTTAATGCCTTCAGCGCTTAAAAGACGGATTTGACGATGAAAAATGGTTTCTCCGTTTTTGAGTTGTGCCATAGACTTGTGGTTGTTTTTGGTAAATTCGCCCATGCGGTTACCAAGACCAGAGTTGAAAATTACAGCTTTCATGACTGTACCCCTTTCAGAAAAATTTGATTTTATTTTTTACAACGTGAGTATTATATTAAAAATCACCATATTTGTCAATGATTTTGTTGATTTTTCGAAATTCACGCTTGAAAATCACTTCGTGTTGATTTATAATATTCACAGGTAGGTTAAATGGTGTAAATTTTACACC
>JAZLEK010000025.1:0-15515 GCA_045615225.1 Acutalibacteraceae bacterium
TAAGGAAATTATGACCGGCAAGCCCCTTACTGTTATCCCCTTAAGAGAGCAACCTACTTTTTGGTGGGATACTCAAGCTTAGGACAGGCAAAAATTTTAAACCCCTATCATACTCTTTGTATGAAAGGGGTTTTTATTTTGCTCAGCTTACTTTTACAAATTGCTTCTTCAATATTTTATTTGGCTCTTCATATCACTTCGCCAAATTCATTCCCACCCGCTTTATCGGCTAAAGAGGAAGCCGAGCTTTTAAAAAGACGGGACGTGGGAGATGAAAAGGCTAAGGAAAAGCTTATTGAACATAATCTCAGGCTCGTCGCCCACGTTATAAAAAAATATTACAGCAATTCTTCCGACCAAGAGGACCTTATATCTATCGGCACAATCGGACTTATCAAGGCGGTTTCAACCTTTAAAAGCGACAAGGGAATACGTCTTGCGACCTATGCCGCAAGGTGTATTGAAAACGAAGTTTTAATGTATTTTCGCAGCATCAAAAAGAATGCCTCCGAGCTTCACTTCGGCGACCCGATTGACACCGACAAGGACGGTAACGCGCTGACACTTATTGATGTTGTTGCCGATGATATAAATATTGCCGATGAAATAGACAAGAAGGTCAAAATAGAGCGGCTTCGCGTACTGCTCGAAACAAGACTTGACGACCGAGAAAAAGAAATTATAACCCTTCGGTATGGTATTGGCGGCGGCAAAGAGCTAACACAGCGGCAGATAGCTTCAATGCTTGGAATTTCGCGTTCTTATGTTTCAAGAATAGAAACATCCGTTTTAAAAAAATTAAAACGGATGTTATAATACTACTTATTTATCTATCTTTGCAAGAAGTTCGGGAAGCTCGGCTACTGTATCAATTTCATAGTCGGCTCTTTTAATTTCTTCGAAGGTCCAATGTTTTATAGTTTTTACCCAAACGGGTATATAGCCCGCATTTCGTGATCCATCGACATCGTTTCGAGGATGGTCGCCGACGTAAAGCATTTCTTTTGGGTCAATGCCAATCTTTTCGGCCATAGCTTTAAAGGGTTCGGGGCTTGGTTTTTGTGCTCCAATATCCCCCGATATAACAATTTCATCGAAGAGGTCTTCAAGGTCTAACATCTTAATCTTTAAAACCTGAGGTTCGTGTCTTCCGTTTGTAATAATTCCCAGCTTGTAACCCATTTCTTTTAGTTTTAATAATGTTGGTATTGTAAAGGGGAATTTTTCGGCGGCTATTGGCCAACATTCATTGACAACAACTCCTACCGCTTCCTTGACTTCGTCTTCAGTCATCGGGGAAATTATGCCCGCATTTGCACATTCTTTTATAACTCTGATCCAGTCATAATGTATGTATTTTTGCTCGATTTCAATAAACTTTTCTATGAACTCTTCAACAGACAAATCTTTGGGTATTATATCGCGATAGTGGTCATAAAAAGCGTGCAGAGTTGCTCTTAAGGTAGCGTATCTGTCAAAAAGAGTATGGTCTAAATCGAATACAATAGCGCGAAACATAAAATCCTCCAATTAAAATACAAGCTGAATAAAAAGCATATAGCATACTGTGCCACCCGCTATACTGAGCAGAGTGTTTCTTTTCCATATATGGAGAAGGACAACTATTGCAATGCCGATAAGCTCGGGCAAGCCAAAAGGATATGACAAAAGGCTTACAGACTTAAGACAGTAAACCACAAGCATTGCCATTATGGCAAAGGGTAAAACCCTTCCGAGATATAAAACTGTTCGGGGTGTTTTTTTGCCCCCTGAAAAAACAATAAAGGGCAAAAATCTTAGCGCCGCCGTAACGGCGGATATTATGACAACTGTTAAAAAAAGATATGTATTATCCATTATTATCCTCCTTGCTAAGTTGCTTTTTAAAGAGGATAAGTAATAGCGTAATTAACACCATTGAAGGGATAAGGAAAGCATCTTTTCCAAAAATCATAAGGCATAATACAGAAGACAATAGCCCTATTAAAGCGGGTAGATGCTCCTTGGTGCTAAGCCATTGTTCGATAAAAATTGTAACGAACAGCGCGGTCATACAAAAATCTATTCCCGCAGTATTAAAGGGAATTGCAAGGCCTATAATAGAACCAAGCGCGCAGCCGATTATCCAATAAATATGATTAAAGAGAGACACAAAAAACTGATATTTGTCTTTGTTTATAGGATAATCGTCGCCGCAAAGAAGCGAATAGGTTTCATCGGTCAGTGCAAATATTAAATAGGGCTTTTTAGCGCCTGTGTCTTTATACTTATCAAGCATTGAAATGCCGTAAAAAAGGTGTCGCGCGTTAACAAAAAGTGTTGTCAGAGCCGTTGTTATCAGCGACGCGCCGCCCGTTATGAGATTTACGGCCGCATATTGCATTGAGCCCGCATATATAAAAGTTGCCATAAGTATCGACCACAGAATTCCGTAGCCCTTGCTGTACAGAAGAATTCCAAAGCCAATGCCAAGCGCTATGTACCCTGTCATGACAGGCAGGGTTTTAAGAAATACTGTTTTAAAAAGATTTTTATTCATTATTTGCAAAATTCAAACATTGTGCGATAGGTTTCATAAACATCAAGTTTTGAAACAACTTCGAAAGGAGCGTGCATTGCAAGTACGGGTACACCGAGGTCTACAACATCTACGCCCATATTTGCAACATACATAGCAACCGTTCCGCCACCGCCGAGATCTACACGGCCAAGCTCACCTGTTTGCCAGATAATATCTGCCTTATCACACATATTTCTGATATAAGCAACATATTCAGCCGAGGCATCTGAAGTGCCCGATTTTCCTCTGGCACCTGTATACTTTGTAATAACCGCGCCGTAATTTAGCTTTGCGGCATTTTTTGCTTCCATAACATCCTTGAAGGTTGGGTCCATTCCCGCATTAACATCGGCAGAAAGACATTTCGAATTTCTGAGAGCTATGGTATAATCTACACCCTGACTTTCTGCAAGATCGCGAATAACGAAACGGAGGAAATCGGAATTAAGGCCTGTATTTCCGTCAGAGCCAACCTCTTCCTTGTCGGCAAGTATGCAAACTGCAGTTTTTTCGGGTGTTGATATTTCTGTAATTGCCATAAGGGCAGGATAAGCGCAAACGCGGTCATCGTGACCGTAGGCGCCGATTAAAGAACGGTCGAAACCGATATCGCGCGGTTTAACAGCCGGCACAACCTCAAGCTCTGCCGATAAGAAATCGGCTTCGGTAACGCCGTATTTTTCGTTTAGGATTTTTAGGATATTAAGCTTTACGAGTTCGCTTGCTTTGTCATCCTTAAAGGGACGGCTTCCAATTAAAACATTGAGCTCTTCTCCCCTGATTCCGTCGGAAAGGGTACGCTTTGACTGCTCCTGAGCAAGATGGGGTAAAAGGTCGGTTACAACAAAGCAAGGGTCGGTATCACTCTCACCAATATTTACCTCAACCACGCTACCATCTTTCTTTGCAAAAACGCCGTGAAGAGCAAGAGGAATGGTTGTCCACTGGTATTTCTTGATTCCGCCGTAATAATGGGTCTTAAAAAGAGCTAAATCAGTATCTTCATAAAGGGGATTGGGCTTTAAATCCATTCGGGGAGAATCGATATGAGCTGCAGTAATCTGCACGCCTGCATCTGCCAGCTCTTTTCCGACTACAACAAAGGCTATAGCCTTGCCGCGATTGTTTACATAGTATTTATCACCCGCGGTATATTTCTTGTTTACATCAAAGGGTAAAAAACCTGCTTTTTCGGCAATTTCTACCGACGCCTTTACGGCTTCGCGTTCGGTTTTTGCTTTTGATAAAAAGGCCTTATAGCCCTCGCAAAAGTCGATAGCCTTTTCCCATTTTTCGTCGCTGATATTTTTTAGTCCGTTTTCTTTTTTAAGGAAAAGCTCTTCCTTTAATTTTTCGCCTATTGTTTTGTCTGCCATTTATTTTTCCTCCAAAGCTTTAAGTTTTTCTTTGAACTCTTTTTTAAATGTGGCAAGTTCGCCGTTATTATATATTATGTGCTGAGTTTTCTCTTTATAGTATTCATCTTTTTTGCCCGCGCCAAGTCTAAGATTTGCCGCATCTTCGGTTATATTATCTCTTGAAAGAATTCTGTTTTTGCGGTTTTCATATGATGAGAGCACCGCGATAACGTTTTGGCACAGACTGTCGGCTCCGCTTTCAAACAGGGTTGGCGCATCGAGAAGAATTTTATTTTCGGCGGTCTTTTGTATTTCCTCTTTTATAAGCTCTACAATAAAAGGTAAAAGGGTTTTGTTCAGAAGCTCGGTTTTGTCTTTATTTATAAAGGCTTTTTTTGCAAGCGCCGTTCGATTCAGTTTGCCGTTTTCTAAAATATCGGTTCCGAAAGCACTCGTTAAAGCCAATAAAGCGCCTTCTTTTTCTACCGCTTCTCTTGCTAATATATCGCAATTAATTACCTTGTAGCCGAGTTCTTCTGCCACGGCGCTGGCCGAGGTTTTACCCGCGCCTGTCGGCCCTGTAAGACCTGTTACGGTTTTAAGAGTGATTACCTTAAAGCCTGCCGCACGGACAAGTCGGTTATAAACAGCAAGACCTATTCCCTCTTTGGTTGGGGCATGTATATATATTGTTTCTACACCAAGCTCGTCACACTTACGAAGAAGCGAAAAAAGTCTTTTGGCGTGGTCTGCGGTGTTTTCTTTGTAGCCGAGTGACAGGGTTTTCACTTTTATCTTTTCCGTTTCTTCCTTAAAACAAACGGCGGCGACATCTGGCTTATTATTTACAAATGAAACAAACTGCTCATTGCTACCCTCAACCAAAAAAACTTCAGTTTTTGGGGAATAGTGCTTATACATCATTCCCGGAGATGCGGCTTTTTCACCGCTACTCAGTTCCTCTAAAACCGCTTTGTCTATTACCAAATCGGGCAATATTTCACGAAGCTGTTCTGCGGTTATAAAACCGGGGCGAAGAAGTCTTGGCGGGTTTGTAACAAGGGACACTACCGTAGATTCAACACCGACTGTACATTCATCCGACATAATTACGGCATCTATTTTGCCGTCTAAATCGGCTATAACGTGGTCGGCGGAGGTGGGGCTTGGGCTTCCCGAAAGGTTTGCCGAGGGGGCCGCAAGCGGTAAACCCGACACCCTTATAACTTTACGTGCAACTTCGTTTTGCGGCATACGCACAGCCACCGTTTCAAGCCCACGGGATACGCTGTCGCAAACCTTTTCTCCTTTCGGGAGCACCATAGTCAAGGGTCCCGGCCAGAATTTTTCGGCTAAGGCTTTTGCTTTTTCGCTAAAATCTGACACAACACCGCTAAGCATATCTAAATCACTTATATGAACTATAAGCGGATTATCCTGCGGTCTGCCCTTGGCAGAAAAAACCTTAGAAATCGCCTTATCGCTATACGCCGAAGCAGCAAGACCGTAGACAGTTTCGGTGGGAATGGCAACAATGCCGTCAGCCTTTAAAATTTCGGCTGCAGCACTTATACCATCTAAATTGTCGGCAAGTCTTACTGTTTTCATTCTTTTCCTTACTGCTCGGCTTCCGCCTTAAGCATCTCTGTTCTGTAATATGTGATAAGGGCGTCGACAACCTCGTCGATATCGCCGTTAACGATTGAATCAAGCTTATAAAGGGTGAGCCCGATTCTGTGGTCGGTTACTCTGCCCTGTGGGTAGTTGTAGGTGCGTATTCTTTCGCTTCTGTCCCCTGTTCCAACCTGTGCCTTACGGTCGGAGGCGATGGCATCGCGCTGTTTTTCCTGTTCGATTTCATAAAGACGGGAACGAAGCACCTTCATTGCCTTGTCTTTGTTCTTGAACTGGCTTCTTTCATCCTGACATTCAACAACGAGTCCTGTTGGAATGTGGGTTATACGGATAGCCGATTCGGTTTTGTTGATATGCTGTCCGCCCGCGCCTGAGGAACGGAAGGTGTCTATCTGTAAATCGGCGGGGTTGATGTCAACTTCAACATCATCGGCTTCGGGAAGAACGGCAACGGTAACGGTTGAAGTATGAATTCTGCCCGAGGTTTCGGTTTCGGGGACACGCTGAACGCGGTGAACGCCGCTTTCATACTTAAAACGTGAATATGCGCCCTCGCCCTCTATCATAAAGCTGACTTCTTTATATCCGCCAAGCTCGGTTTCGTTTGCATTGATTATTTCAACCTTAAAACGCTTTGACTCGGCATACATTGTGTACATACGGGTAAGAACGCCTGCAAAAAGAGCCGCTTCTTCTCCGCCTGCGCCGCCGCGGATTTCAACGATAACGTTTCGGTCGTCGTTGGGGTCTTTAGGCAAAAGCAGAATTTTGAGTTCTTCCGAAAGGCGTTCAATATCTGCCTTAGCGGTAAGATATTCTTCTTCGACAAGTTCTTTGAAGTCCTTATCGAGTCCACCTGCATCTAAAAGCTCTGACGCTTCGGCTTCGGCATTTTTTGCCGCAGCATATTCGCGGTATTTTTCAACAATAGGAGTGAGCTCCTTATGTTCCTTCATAAGTTTTTTGAACTGTTCGTTATCCGAAATAACGGCAGGGTCGGATAGAAGCTGTCCAACCTCTTCAAAACGCATTTCAACCGATTTTAATTTATCAAACATTGTTACTCTCCAGAATTTTCTTTATATTTTTTTCAACCCGAGCTCGCGGTGTCATAACCTCGCGACCGCAACCAAGGCACTTTATTTTAAAATCCATTCCAATGCGGAGGACCGAAAAGGTATCGGCACCGCAGGGGTGTTTTTTCTTCATTTGAAGTAAATCGCCAACCTTAATATCCATGTAGCGCCTACCTCCCCATATTAATATATTTATTATTATATAATAAATATATTTTTAATGCAACATTTTCTTGATTATCTTATGTTTGTTTGATAAAATTATCTTATCTATGGAGGTAATTTCAATGAAACTTTTACATACTGCCGATTTACACATCGGCGCGGAGCTTTCATATCTTGATATTCTGGCTGAAAACCGAAAGTACGAAGTGCTTGAGGTGTTCAGGAAAATTTGTATGCTTTGTGTAAAGGAAAATGTCGAATTTTGTCTTATTTCGGGCGACCTTTTCGATTCTAACGCGGCGGCTGCCGCCTTTGCCGAGCCTGTCTTTAAGGCGATTTCTGAAACAAAGAACACAAAATTTCTATACGTTGCGGGCAACCACGACCCGCTTGATTCGGCATCCCCTTTTAAAAATTTCTCCCTTCCCGAAAATTTAACCGTTTTCGGCGAAGATTTTGAAACCGTAGAATTCCCCGAATTCAAGGTAAGGGCTATGGGTCGTTCCTTTTCCCATTCGTCTATGGAGTTCAAGACGGCTCCCACTATGCCTCAGGATGGGTTTATAAATCTGCTTCTCCTCCACGCAGATTTCGGCGCTGTGGGCAGTAATTATAACCCCATTACAACCTCTTTTGTTGAAAACTGCGGCGCAGACTATTTGGCGCTTGGTCATATTCACAAGCGCACAGCGGTAGAAAAAATCGGAAACACCTATCTTTCCTACTGTGGCTGCCCCGAGGGTCAGGGCTTTGACGAAACGGGTGAAAAGGGAGTTTATGTCGGCATACTTAACAAGGACGGCTGCAGACTTCACTTTGCTCCCTGCTCCGACCGTATCCATATTGTTAAAAAGTTTGATTTAAGTGAGGCCGTTAGTACCGATGACGCCGAAAAGCTTATTATTGACCAGCTTCTTTTAGAATTCGGTGAAAACTATGACCGCAACCTTTATAAACTTATTTTAAACGGCAGTGTTGAGGATATCAGAGCAATTTCTATTCCCGACCTTTTATCCCGTCTTACTAAAAAGCTTTATTTTGTAAAGGTTAAAAACCGTATAAAACCAAAGCTTGATTTAGACCTTCTCGCTAAAGAAATTTCGCTTAAGGGTCTTTTTGTAAACCGTATGCTCGAAAAGATAAAAACGGCAGATGAGGCCGACAAAAAACGACTTATTGATGCCCTTTATTTAGGGCTTGATGCATTTGATTCGGAGGTGGCATACAGTGAAGATTAAGTCTGTTGATATTGCCTCTTTCGGCAAACTTAAAAATTATCATCTTGATTTGTCCGATTCTTTTACCGTTATTTTCGGCGAAAATGAAAAGGGTAAATCAACCGTTATGTCCTTTGTTCGTATGATGTTTTACGGAAACACGGGAAAGGTTTCAAGTATTGACAAAAATCCCCGCAAAAAATACAGACCTTGGGATACTGATTTTATGGCGGGAAGCATAACCTTTGAACATTCGGGGGTCACCTACCGCTTGGAACGCGAATTTAAGGTTTCTAATTCCACCGATAAAATTTCGCTTATTAACCTTGATACAAACGAAAAAGAACCCGTTTCAGGCAGTGAAGATATAGGCGCTAAATTCTTTGGACTTACCGACGGCGCGTTTGAGCGCAGTGTGTTTATAGGTGAGCCTCGCTTTTCCTCTAAAAACGAGGCGGCCGACGGAGAAATTAACGCCCGTCTTTCCTCTCTTGCAACAACAAGCGATGACGATGTGAGCTTTGAAAAGGTATATTTACGCCTTAGAACAGCAAAAGAAACCCTTTTATCTAAAAGCCGAAAGGTTGGCAAGCTCGATAAAGCCGAGGCCGAGCTTATTGCCCTTAAGCAAAAGATAAAAGAGGCAAAAGAGACCGAAGATAAGGTAATTTCACTTAAGGGCGATGCGGCCGCAAAGGAAGAAGAAATTAAAGACAGTTCTTCTAAGGCAAGCCTGCTTTTCGACCAACTGAAGAATTCCGACAAAATTAAGAAAAAGAATTTTATCACCCGTTATATAAACGCCGAAAAGGAAAAAGCCGAAGTAAAAGAAAAGTTCGCACTTAAAGACGGCGGATATGCCGATAAGGCTTATATTTCACATCTTAAAGACACAACCGAAAAGCTTTTCGATGTAGGTGAGCAAATTTCGCAAAACTCAGCGCTTTATACCGAAAAACAAAGGGATATTGAAGCTCTTAACCAGTCACTTATCTCTATTTCCAAAAATGATGACGGAGTTGTTTCCGCTCTTGAAGAAAAAAGAGAGTCCACCGACAAAGACATCGACGCTTTAAGAAAAACGGGTGAAGAACTTCAGTCTTCTCTTAGCGGTAGAAAGCCTTTAAAGAAGAATAATTTACCCCTTATAATAATCGGTATTGTTTTGGCTATTTTAGGTGTCGCAGGCTTTGTTGTGATAGCCGAGCAAGTTATTAAAATAGCATCTCTTGGCGCGATAGCAGTTGGATTATTGCTCTTTGTTTTAGGCTTTGTTTTGAAAATTAAGGTTATGCCCGACACAAGTGATATAACCTTAAAAATTAACGAAAATTCCGCGAAGCTTGATGCGCTCTTAAAGGAAAAGGAAACTATACTTGAAGATATTGCAAAAATTAAAGCTCAAACCCAGGAAAATGATATAAAGCTTGCTTCAAACAAGGCTTTACTTGAAAGCAAAACCGCTGAGCTTGAACTTTTAATTAAAGAAGCCGAAGAACTAAATAATACAAAAGCCTCTTTGGGACAAGAAATCATTTCGCATATCGGCAAACTGAAGCACACAAATGAAGTCAGTGCAGAAAAGATTATACTTGAGCTTGAAAATGCTCTTTCCTATTACGAGATGATTTCAAACAAGATTACCGTTCTTGCCGATAATGCCGCTTGTTCGTCGATAACCGAAGCGGAAGAAAAACTTGCAGTTTTAAGCAAAGACACCTCTATAGTTGATTTAAACGAAGATGAAATTGATTCGCTCAAGGAGAACTTCAAGGCTCAGTCTGACCACACCGCAACACTTAGAACTCAACTGACCGCTATTAACGAACAGATAAAAACCGTTACGGCGCTTGCTCCGTCGGTTGCAGTGTTAGAGCGCGAAAAATTTGCTCTCACTGAAAAGATTAAGAGCTACCGCGAATTTACCGATACCGTTGACATTGCCGAAACCGCGCTTGACGAAGCCTTCCGCGACCTTAGAAAAAATTATTCCGAGGTCTTAGACCAGCGAACCGCAGAAATATTTACAAAGCTTTCAAATGAAAAATATTTGTCGGTAAGCGTTTCAAAGGGGCTCGACGCTTCGGTTACAACCGAGGATGCTTTCGGCACAAAGGAAGCCGACTATTTAAGCCGCGGCACCGAAGACCAGCTTTATCTGGCTTTAAGGCTCGCTATTGCCGAGCTTATTACAAACGAAAGTGAAAAGCTTCCCATTTTTGCCGACGACCCGCTTTCTCAGTATGACGATAACCGCACAGCAAAGGCGTTGGCTTTCCTTAAAGATTATTCCAAAGATAAGCAGCTTATAATGTTTACCTGCCATTCCTTTATTAAAGATGCGGCAGAAAAAAGCGATATTAAAGTAATTAAAATGTAGGTGAATTTTATGATTACAACAAGAGATTTTGGCAAAACAAATAAAGGTGATAAGGTTACCCTTTACACTATCGACAGCGGTGTTGCCAGAGCATCGGTTATGGACTTTGGCGCAAACCTCGTTTCCTTTGAGGTTAAAAACAATAAGGGCGAATACGTTGATATCGTGCTTGGTTACGACGACGCGGCGGGCTATGACAACGACCGCGGAACATATTTTGGCGCAACAGTAGGCCGTTTTGCAAACCGTATTGAAGGCGCAAAGTTCACCTTAAACGGCAAGGAATATAAGGTTACCAAAAACTTTAAAGACAAACACTGTCTCCACGGCGGTGAGGACGGACTTTCCTTTGTTATGTATGACGTTAAGGCGGAGGATGATTCCATCACCGCTCACGTTGTTTCCCCCGACGGTGCAGAGGGCTTCCCCGGAAACCTTGATTTCACTGTTAAATACACCCTTAAGGGTCGTGAGCTTTCTATTGAATATTTTGCCACCTGCGACCAGGATACCGTAATTGGCTTTACCAACCATTCCTACTTTAACCTAAACGGCGCAACCTCGGGCGAAACAATTCTTAATCACACCCTTACCATCGATGCCGACGGCTACTGCGCGGTTGATGGGGATGCGCTTGTAACAGGTCACATCCACCCTGTAAACAACACCCCTTACGATTTCAGAGCGCCAAAGCTTCTTGGTGACGTTTTAGGGGATGAAACAGGGCCCCTTGGCGTAACAGGCGGCGGTATTGATAACAATTTCGTTCTTTGGGGCGCAATGAGAGAACTTTCTTATGTAGGTACAGTGTATAACGAGAGCAACGGTATTTCTCTTGACTGTCACTCCGACCTCCCCGGCGTTCAGATTTACACCGGCACCTTCCTTGACACCTTTGGTAAAAAAGGCACTCCCCACAAAAAGTTTGCGGCAATCTGCTTAGAAACACAGGGCTGCGCAAACTCTATGAACGTTCGCTACTTCCCCTCCCCCATTCTTAAAAAAGGCGAAGAGTTCTATAGCAAAACCGTTTACACAGCAAGTGTGAAATAATGAACATAAAAAATGACGAACGATCAGGTTCTTTTTTTTTTGTTTTTATTAATAATTTTCTGCTCTTACTTCGAAGTAGGCTTTGGGGTGAGCGCAAACGGGGCACCCCTCGGGGGCTTTTTTGCCGATTACAAGATGTCCGCAGTTGCGGCATTCCCACATTGTTTCTTCTGCCTTTTCGAATACCTTCTGCATTTCTACATTATCAAGAAGCTTTCTGTATCTTTCTTCGTGAGATTTCTCGATTAAAGCCACCTGTCTGAACTGCTCAGCAAGGTCGTGGAAGCCTTCTTCGTCGGCCTCTTTTGCGAAGGTTGCGTACATATCGGTCCATTCGTAGTTTTCGCCTTCGGCGGCGTTAACAAGATTCTCGGCGGTACTACCGAGAGCGCCTAAAGCCTTGAACCAAAGCTTAGCGTGTTCCTTCTCATTATCAGCAGTCTTTAGAAACATTGCTGCAATCTGCTCATATCCAGCCTTCTTAGCAACTGAAGCAAAATAAGTGTACTTATTTCTAGCTTGAGATTCGCCTGCAAATGCTTCCCATAGATTCTTCTCAGTCTTAGTTCCTGCATATTTATTCTCTGCCATAGCGCACCTCCTATAGTTCCTTAACCCACAATCCATGTAAGTTACAATACTCATACACTGCGACAGCCTTATCTCCAGAAGGTAGTACGAATTCTGCGACAGGCTTATCATCAGGCGAAAGCTTCTTAATCATACTTCCGCTATTTGTCTCAAGCACGATAAATTGAATAAAATGCTCCTCAACCATTGGATGCTCAACTTCACCGACTTGAACCTTAACTACATTACCATCAACAGTAACTGATGGAACATGCTTCTCTAGTGCTGCATCAACAGCTGCTGGTACCAACTCTTCCATGGTCTCGCCACAGCAAACAACTGGTACACCAGAATCGTTTAGTTTAGTGATAATGTTACCACATGTCTTACATCTATAGAACTTCATAATACCACCTCCTTATTCTTTGTGGTTTTGTATTTAGCGCCAACTATTAATTTGGCACCTAATGTAATGGTAAATGATACAACTAATAAAAGCAAGTGAATTATTTGTGAACAAATATAATTTATGCTCGAGCTCTTCTTTCTAGCTCATTTGCAGCACTTTGTATGTCCACAACAACGCCTCTATGCTTAGCCTTCGGCTTAATATACTCCTGATAGTAGGAATATGTTGCAGATGGCAGGCTAGATATCACTTCTTCATTAATAACCTTGGCAACAAATAAGGTATGGGTTCCCAAATCCAAGGAATCAACAACCTTTGCCGAAATGTAAGCATTTGTGCCCTTAGTAATCGCCATGGTATTATTAGAAACCTTACGGCAATTCTTGTAACCGTTGAACTTACCTATGTTCTTTCCCGATTGATACCCAAATCGTTCATACACATCAAAGCTTGCGGCTTCACTTAGGACGGAGACGCTAAATATCCCTGTTTCCTTAATAAAATCATGGGTTAGGCTCTCCTTGTTAAGGGCTATAGTTATCTGCTTTGGATTCGAGGTAACTTGACTAACAGTGTTAGTAATACAACCATTATCAAACCCATCCTTACATACTGTAACAACAGATAATCCATAGCTTAAATTATTTATTGCATTTCCACTCATACATATCCCTCCCTTCATAGTAAAATGGCGAGTAGAATATGCCACAAAGCATAACCACTCGCCTATAATTCTATCTGAGAAATATGATTTATTTGTATTTAAAAGGTGAAGATTTGGTGTACTGGATAATTATGCGCTTTTATCTTCTAGATTCTTGTTATTATAGAATTTCAGCATTTCTATCATAACAATAACACCTACTGCGCCACCTAAAGCATCGATGCACACATCAGTTACCTGCCCGCTTCGCCCTTCAACAAATAGTTGATGGAACTCATCCGTTGCCGCATAAATAACTGTAGCAAGCCAAGGTGCTAGAAACTGTAGCCACCTCTTATATCCATTGATATCCGCTATACACACTCCAGCCAAAAGGAAACCAAGTATGGCATATTCTGTTGCATGGGCGACTTTACGAATCGGATAATCGATTGCATCAGTATATGATAATTGCTCCTCTAATGACATCTCGTCAAACCCATCTACAAAGATGGCGCAAAGAAAGGTTGCAACTAGCCCACTTTCCTTCTCTGATTTTTCTGCCGGAAGGGCAGAGAAGTAGAATATAACAGCCATCCAGATTATTGCTATTATTAAAAATATGTATTGTCTTTTTGAGAGTTTGTTCATTGATATCAGTAAATATAATATTCTTTTTAAGTTATACCATAATCTTTAACTAATCCTCATATAGGCTGCATCCTCGTAAAAATCTTCTTGCGTTGAAACAAACCTAACAACATCCGATGATAACGCTTCAGGATTGTTCTTTAAAAATGATAAAATGGCTTCACATCTAGATTCCTTTTTTTCAGCATAATGTAGTATTCCTGATACAAAATCATAATATGAATCTTCTATCGAAATTAGTCTTTCTTTTAATTCTTCCATAACCATTACACCTCCACTCGCATATATATGTTGTAATTGTCATATCCATGGTTTTCAAAATAATACCAATAAGCCTTATTATCTACTCCATATGACATATGTATTGCAAACGGAACGCCTTTATACTTTTCATAGTTTGTGTTTATTTCACTACACACTTTTGCATATTCTATTTTACTAAGAATAAATGTATCAAAAAGAAACTCCTTATATTCACTTCTGTCGTAATCTTCACGAATCATAGGCATACCTCCTTAACCAAACAGGAGTAACTACTGCCCAACATCTGACTCCTGCTTTATTTATTAATAAATGAGAAAATAAGCAGGAATTTCTAAATTGACTATATCGAAACAAATAGAATATAAGAACTATATGAAATTATCTGCTCACTTGAATTCTAACATCATTATACATTTAATACAAGTGATTATTTTCATTACAAAAAAAGAACCACGCTTACTGATATGATCCCTGTCAAATAGACAGGTTAAATATCTAAAACGAGCGTTTTCTAAAGGACCATACTTCGTATGAGGTATGGTCCTTTTCTATGCACACCATTTCTCTTTATATTTCTTTATTCGTTTGTTTTCTGGAATTGGGTATTCCTTAGGCACTATAGCAGATAAAGCTTCTGTTCTTACCTCAAATGGAGTTTTGCAACCATATCGTTCTTGAATGCGTTCTTTGGCATAAAATCTTAGGTAATCTTTTATTGCAAATTTAAGAGATTCTTCGTCTGTGATTTTGTACATCGCATACATTTCAGTTTTTATAATTCCCCAGAAGCCTTCTGTTGGTCCATTATCAATACAATGTCCTACTCTTGACATAGATTGATACATTTCTTGATTTGCAAGTTTTCGCTGAAAGACTTTGCTAGTATACTGAAATCCTCTATCACTATGAAAGATGGGTTTTGCATTTGGATTAGCCGCGATAGCTTTATCAAAAGTTTTAAATACCAATCTATTATCATTTCTACGACTTATTACATATGAAACAGGATAACGATCATATAAATCAATAATGGCACTTAAATACAGTTTCTTATTTTCTCCTGGCACCTTAAATTCGGTTACATCTGTAGCCCATTTTTGATTTGGTGCTGTTGTGTAGAAATCTCTTTGAAGAATGTTCTCGGATATAGCTTGAGGCGTTGAATATGAATATTTTTTCTTTTTCTTTCTGATAATAGAATGAATATTTAACTTCTTCATTATCCTATGAACGCGTTTCTTGCTATAGTTTGTGTGATTGAAATGATTAATCCAGGAAGTCATTCTTCGGTAGCCTAATATATGACCAAAACGCTCATCATACTCTTTAATAAGATTGGCTAACTCAATGTTTTCTTGTTCCTGAATAGGTACTTCTCTATGCAACCATTTATAATAAGCAGCTCTTGAAATAGATAACTGTTTACACATCCAATTGATACTCCAGTTTTTTCTTTCATAAAAGTATTTGATGGCTATATACTTTGATTCATAACGTTGTTTTCCAAGCCTCACATCCCTTCGAATTCTTTCAC
>JAZLEK010000026.1:0-5216 GCA_045615225.1 Acutalibacteraceae bacterium
AGACACGGACATGATCTGTTGATTGATGCTATTATTGGATGATGGGATGGCGGGATTCGGCACTCTTCGCCATTGTCCGAAATATTATTGGATGGCTCCACGCAAGCGGCAAGGCGGATCCGTCTATCAATTCGATCGGACGGTTCAAAGGCTTCTGATCAGCATAACTTGATTCCTAAGATACCGATGATTTAGGCCCTGTTCTTAATATTTCGGGCGCAGATTTAATGGACGGTACACCTATTTTTGATATTAAACCCTATATACCTTATGCCGATTCCAAGCCCGATGCCATAGACGGCTTCTTAACATCGGCGCCAAGAAAATATTTGGCTGTGAATTTCGATTGTTGTAACACATCCGATATTGAACATTCGATAATTGAAAACTTCAGAGAAATTATCGCCGAAGACCCACGACCGGCTTACCAAGACGCACCCGACAGAGTTTATAAAATGCTTTTTTCGGGATATGAAGCAGAGTTTACGGTCGATGGCGGCACAGCACATATCAAACGTATATATAAGGAGAAATAATGAAAGAGCTTTTAACACTTTTTGGTCTGTTTTTTAAGGTTGGTATTATGACCTTTGGCGGCGGTTATGCCATGCTTCCTATGCTTGAGCGTGAGCTTGTTACAAAAAGAAATTATGTAACTATGGAAGAAATTATGGACTATTTTGCTGTCGGACAGTGTACGCCCGGTATTATCGCCGTTAACACTGCGACCTTTATAGGTTTTAAAAGAAAAGGTATTCTCGGTGGAATTTTTGCCACCCTTGGTGTTGTTACCCCGTCGGTCATAATTATCACCTTGCTTGCATCGGTGTTACAACTTCTTGCGGGCAACGAAATTGCAAACAGTGCCTTTGCGGGAATCAGCGTTGCTGTTTGTGCACTTGTTATTCAGGCAATTTTAAAGCTTATTAAATCGGGAATTAAGGACGCGCTCACCTTAGGTATTGCTATTGCAGCTTTTTTTGCGATGTTTGTTCTTGATGCATCCCCCATACTCGTAATTCTTATTTGTGCGGTTGTCGGCGTTACGGCAAAGAGAGTTCTGGACAAGCACTCAACAAAGGGGGTAAAATAAATGACCTATTTACTTCTTTTTTGGGAATTTTTTAAAACGGGACTTTTTGCAATTGGCGGCGGACTTGCTACAATTCCTTTTCTTATGGATATGGCAGAAAAATATCCTTGGTTTACGGCGGCAGAACTTTCAAATATGATTGCCGTTTCGGAATCTACCCCAGGACCTATAGGCATTAATATGGCAACCTATGTTGGATTTACGACCGGCGGACCGTTAGGCTCAGTTGTTTCGACAACCGCGCTTGTTCTTCCAAGCCTTGTTATCATAATGATAATTGCAGGTTTTCTTAATAAATTTAGAGAAAACCGTCTTGTTAAAGACACTTTTTATGTGATAAGACCTGCCGTTGTCGGTATGCTTTTTGTTTCTCTTTGGTCTATGGTTTCCCCTCTTCTTATTAATTTAGCGGGCGCCACACCACTTGAAATATTCAATATAAAAGGATTAGTTCTTTTTGGACTTTTACTTTTTGGCATTTTAAAATTCAAAAAACACCCGATAGTTTATATTGCTATTGGCGCATTAGTTGGAATAATATTTAAGTTTTAGGAGTTAGTATGAACCATACTGCTGATATTACTATTCTTGGCGGAGGAGCATCCGGTCTTATTGCAGCTATAACCGCAAAAAGATTAAACCCCACCCTTTCGGTGTATGTTTTAGAAGCGCTTGACAGGGTTGGAAAAAAGTTAATAACAACAGGAAACGGACGTTGCAACATAACAAACCTAAGTCTTGATTTAAACAGATTTCACGGCGAAGATGCTTCGTTTTGTCGTCATGCTTTAGAGCATTTTGGATTTGAAGAAATAAAAGATTTCTTTTACAGTATAGGTGTTGATTTTACAGCCGAGGGCGATAAAGTTTATCCCGCTTCTCTTCAAGCGGCATCTGTGGTCGACGCTTTAAGGTTTGAATGCGACCGAGTTGGTGTAAAAACAGTTTTAAACTGTAAAATTGAAGAGATTTCCTTTGGAAAAGAGTATATTTTAAAATCAAAAGATACTGTGATTTCAACAAAAGCATTGATTTTGTGCGCAGGGCTGTTCTCGGGCGGAGACAAGATCGGCTCTTTTGGCAATGTTTTCAGGCTTTTAAAAAACAACGGCTTTAAAACAATAAGGGTTTCACCTTCACTTGTACAACTTAAAACGGAAACCGATTTTGTTAAACAGTTAAAGGGTATTAAGGTAGATGCGAAAGCCACTTTGATTTGCGGCGACAAAGCCGTTTCTTCGTATACCGACGAAGTTTTATTTTGCGACTATGGTCTATCGGGCCCCGCAATTTTGCAGATTTCAAGACAAACCGCAAGGGACGATAAATCTTATACCGTTTCTCTTGACCTTTTCCCCGAAACCGATAAAGCAGAGCTTGTAAACCGAATTAAAAACCGAGCAGATTTACTGTCTCACAGAAATCTTGAAGAATTTTTTGTCGGTTCAATAAATAAAAGACTTGCTCAAGTAATTTTGAAATATTGCGGATATAAATTGTCCGACAACGTTTCTTCTTTAAATGACAAGGATTTTGAAAGAATTGCAACCGCTTTAAAGAGTTTTGAATTCAGGGTTGTATCAAATACGGGATTTTTAAATTCACAGGTATCGGCAGGCGGAATATCAACCGCCGAATTCGACCCGAAAACCCTTATGAGCAAACGCTTTAACCGACTGTTTGCTGCAGGAGAAATTTTAGATATTGACGGTGATTGCGGCGGATTCAATCTCTCTTGGGGGTGGGCAAGCGGAGCTACCTCTGCAGAAAGCGCGGTAAGAGCCTTATGATTTTAGTGTCAAACGTTAATTTACCACTTGATACCGATTTTGATAATCTTAAAGATGCCCTTAGTTTTAAAGGGGTTAAAATTAAATCAGCAAAGCTTTATAAAAAATCGGTTGATGCAAGAAGAAAAAATGATGTGCATTTTTGTTGTTCGGTTTTAATCGAGACCGATAACGATAAAACCGCGCTTAAAAGAATCAAAAATTCTAAACCTTATAATGAGCCTGTATACAATTATAAAAAGGTTAGCTCTGATATCAGACCTGTTGTCGTAGGCTTTGGACCTGCCGGTATTTTTGCCGCTTATACGCTGTCAAAGGCGGGACTAAGACCTATTGTTATTGAACGTGGCGATGATGTTGATACGAGAAAGACTAAGGTCGATGCTTTTTGGTGTGGCGGAAAGCTTGACAGCGAATCGAATGTTCAGTTTGGTGAGGGCGGTGCAGGAACCTTTTCTGACGGAAAACTGACAACCGGTATTACAGATATAAGATGCCGCGAGGTCTTGAAAGTTTTTGTGGAAAACGGCGCAGACAAAACTATTCTTACCGACGCTAAAGCACATATTGGCACAGATGTACTTGCAGTTGTTATTAAAAACATAAGAAATAAAATTATTTCGCTTGGTGGCGAAGTAAGATTCGGCGAAAGGCTTGAAAAAGTTAACACAAACAACGGTTATATATCTTCGTTAGATATTAAAAATTGCGACGGAATTATTTATACTCTTCCCTGTGAAAAGGTCATTTTAGCCATAGGCCACTCGGCAAGAGATACCCTTTATATGCTTAAAGATTCAGGGCTTGAAATGATTAAAAAGCCCTTTGCGGTAGGGCTTAGAATTGAACACAGACAGGCAGATATTAACAAGGCTCTTTACGGAAGTTTTGCTAATCACCCCGCACTGTCTGCCGCAAGCTATAAATTAGCTGTTCACCTTGATAACGGCAGAGGTGTTTATACATTTTGTATGTGCCCGGGCGGATATGTTGTTAACGCTTCGAGCGAGGACGGAAAGATTGCCGTAAATGGTATGAGTTATTCCGCACGAGATGGAGAAAATGCAAACAGCGCCGTGCTAACTGAGGTTTTACCCGAAGACCTGCCGACTGATTTGCTAAGCGGCGTTGAATTTCAGCGTAAAATAGAAGAAACCGCATTTGCTTTAACGGGTGGGATTGGTGTTCCCGTACAGACAGTTGGTGAATATGTATTTGGCGAAGATTTTACCAAATCTGTTTCTCCTACAGTAAAACCCCAAGCAGTCTTTTGCAACATTGATAAGCTTTTCCCCGATTTTATTAACAATGCTTTAAAGGCGGGAATTGTTGAACTTGACAAAAAACTTTCAGGCTTTGCAGACAAAGGCGCTTTGCTTACAGGCCCCGAAACCCGGAGTTCTTCCCCTGTAAGAATGATTAGAAATGAAAATTTAGTTTCTTGTTCTATCGGCGGACTTTATCCTTCAGGAGAGGGCGCGGGATATGCGGGTGGCATTATGTCGGCGGCTGTTGATGGTATAAAATGCGCAGAAAGCCTTATTGAAAGTCTGTAATTTTGCACTAAAACCTTATTTTTCCTTTGTAATTTTAGTACACTTCGCAGAACTTTTTAAAAAATACCTTAAATATCGTTAAAAATTAAACGAAGTACTTGCAAAATTTAAGTTTTTAGGTTAAAATATAGTCGTAAAAATTTTAGGAGGTATATTCCCATGGTTAAAGTTGCAATTAACGGATTTGGCCGTATCGGTCGTCTTGCTTTCCGTCAGATGTTCGGCGCTGAGGGTTACGATGTAGTAGCTATCAACGACCTTACAAAGCCCTCAATGCTTGCTAATCTTCTTAAGTATGATACAGCACAGGGTGGTTACTGTGGTAGAATCGGCGAAGGTCTCCACACTGTAGGGGCTGGCGACGAAGCAGGGACAATCACAGTTGGCGGCAAGCCTCTTAAGATCTATGCTATGGCTAACGCTGCTGAACTCCCCTGGGGCGAAATCGGTGTTGACGTAGTTCTTGAATGCACAGGCTTGTACTGCTCCAAGGATAAGAGCATGGCTCACATCAATGCAGGTGCAAAGAAGGTTGTTATCTCTGCTCCCGCAGGCAACGACCTCAAGACAATCGTTTTCTCTGTAAACGAAGATACTCTTACAGCTGATGACCAGATCATCTCTGCTGCTTCTTGCACAACAAACTGCCTTGCTCCCATGGCTAAAGCTCTTAACGATTATGCTCCCATCCAGAGCGGTATCATGAGCACAATCCACGCTTACACTGGTGACCAGATGATCCTTGACGGTCCTCACAGAAAAGGCGATATGAGAAGA
>JAZLEK010000027.1:0-8058 GCA_045615225.1 Acutalibacteraceae bacterium
CTCGTATCTGCCGATACCGGAGCCGAGAGAAGACATAGCGTCAATATCAAGTTGTATGATATCATTCTTTTTCATAACTTTTCCTAAAAAACGAACTGTTCCTTTTTAAAACGGTCAAGATTTTGATTATAGTTTACAAGCGCATAGCGCGAGTGGACTGCATAGACGGTGAAAAACAACGGCGATGTATAAAAAAGCGGAAGCGCAAATAAAGACAATATTACGTAGCCGACTAAAGAAATCGCCAAAGCAATGAAAGCCGAAACCGAACGGCGCGACACCATTACCGAAATGTGCATTGCTTCAAGAAGCAGCATGTCTTCGTCCATTACCACAAGGGCGGGAAAAAGATAGTATCTTGAAATGACAGTAAGGGCTGACAAAATACCAACTATTCTTAAAAAAGACTGTACTAAAGCAAGTCCCGCCACCCACAAGGGTATTTCGGCACCTAAAAACTGATAAATCCAAGAATTTGACAGCACACTGACAATAAGGTAAGGGATAAGACAGGTAAATATTGCCGTGAAGCACTTGAATGCAAGAAACAAAATTGATTTTAATGCTCTTTTGTAAAGAAAAAAGCTTGAAAAATAATAAAATACTTCGGGGGGCGAATCTTCACAGTCGTCTGTCAGCCGCCAAAACCAACGTACTGCGCCAAGCAACACAGGACCAAAAAGAAATATTCCCAAAACAATTACAAGGGCGATAGCGACTAAATCATAATGTCTTAAAAGCATTGACAATATGCCGGTAACTGCGGCAATAAACAAATATATAAAATAGGGTATAATTCCCGCAACACCTGCCGTTATATATCGGCCCTTAAGGATTGCCCTCGCCGTGCTTTTAACAGCGCGGGAATTCGGAACTTGTATTTGAAGCATTTATATCTCCTAATCAAGAATTTTTAAATTAGCATATCCTGCCATAATTTTCTTTGTTCCAACAGATTCAAAAGCAATTTCAAGCATTGCATCGTTACCCATTGGAACGGTTTTAATAATAAAGCCTTCGCCGAAGGTTTTGTGCGCTACCCTCATACCTGAGCTATATGATACGCCGTTTCGAGAAGCGGCGGCATAAGATTTCTTTTCGGGCTCTTTATAGAAAGCGTTTTCGTAATTATAATTATCGGTTTTTGCGCCGATATTAACGGGCGAATAGTTATATGTCCTCCTGGCGTTAGTTTCTTCGCAAAGAAGAGGCGGAATATCGTTTGTGAACTGCGAACGCGGATTTCTTGAGGTTGTACCGTAGAGCATACGGGTATCTGCGTTTGTGATATACAGCTTTTCCTTTGCTCTTGTTATTGCAACATAAGCAAGTCTGCGTTCTTCTTCAAGCTCATCTCGACCGCCGAAAATACTTTGGTTAGACGGGAAAAGCCCTTGCTCCATACCAACAAGGAAAACCTTGCCGAATTCGAGTCCCTTTGCAGAATGAACCGTCATAAGCACAACGGCATCATCGCCCTCTTCATAGGAATCTATGTCGCTGATAAGGGCAATTTCTTCAAGATAACCCGAAAGGGTTGCTTCTTCGTTTTCGTTTTGATACTGAATAATACCGGTAGCAAGTTCCTTTACGTTTTCGGCTCTGTCCTGACCCTCTCTGCCTTCGGCGATAAGGGCATTCATATAACCTGATTTAGCAAGGGTGAGTTCAAAAAGCTCGTGGATTGTAAGGCTTTTTGAGGCAACGGTAAGTTCATCAATAAGGGCGCAAAAGGCTTCGATTTTTGTCTTGGCGCGGGAAAGTACGGGGTAATCCCCCGCATTTTTAAGCACCTCGAAAACCGAGACTCCAAGAGCAGATGCAATTTGCTGAGCGTTTGCAACTGTGGTATCGCCAATTCCCCTTTTGGGCTCATTTATAATTCTTTTAAGACGGATATCGTCGTTATTGTTATCAATAAGCCTTAAATATGCCAAAACATCGCGGATTTCCTTGCGGTCGAAGAAACGGTGACCGCCGATAACACGGTAGACAATGCCGCTTCTTGCGAACACATTTTCCACCGAGTTTGACTGAGCGTTTGTGCGGTAAAGAACGGCGTGGTCGGCAAATTTTGCGCCACGTCTTACGTTTTCCAAGATTTTTTCGGCAACATATTTTGCTTCGTCCGACTCATCAAGCGCGGTATGAAGCGTTATCTTTTCTCCCGCGCCCTTATCTGTCCAGAGATTTTTACCCTTTCTGCCGACGTTGTGAGAAATAACCGTATTGGCGGCATCGAGAATGTTACCCGTTGAACGGTAATTTTGTTCAAGCTTGATAACAACGGCTTCGGGATACTTTTCTTCAAAATTTAAAATATTTTCAATGGTAGCGCCGCGGAAACGATAAATACTTTGGTCATCATCTCCGACAACACAGATGTTTCTGTGTTCTTTTGCAAGTAGCTTTATAAGTTTGTACTGAGCATAGTTGGTGTCCTGATATTCGTCTACCATTATGTATTTAAATTTGTTCGAATAATAGGACAGAACATCGGGGAATACGGTAAAAAGTTTTACTGTGTTTGATATCATACCGTCAAAATCCATTGCATCGGACGAGAGCAGACGCTCTTCATACTGAGAATAAAGCTTTGCTATCATTCTTTCCCTTATATCTCCGCCGATGTTTTGCGCAAATTCTTCGGGGGTTACAAGCTTGTCCTTGGCCGAAGATATTGCATTCATAACAGTTTTAACGGGCACAATTTTTTCGTCGAATTCGTTTTGCTTTATCAGGTCTTTTATAAGTCTTTTCTGGTCATCGGTGTCGTAAATTGTAAAATTTGAAGAATAACCGATATTTTCTCCGTGACGGCGTAATATCCTTCCGCAAACCGAGTGAAAAGTACCTGCGGTAACTCCGGAATTTTCGCTTCCAAGTTTTGCGGCTATTCGTTCTTTCAGCTCTCCTGCTGCCTTATTGGTAAAGGTTATTGCCAGTATTTCCCAAGGTCTTGCAGGGTTAACCGACATATTCCAAAAATCTGAAATTTCGCTTTTCCCGCTAAGATAATCGGATGCCGCAGATATATCTTCTTCAAAAAAAGACGGAACATAATCGGAATTATAGGCATCTCCATATTTAATAAGGTATGCAATACGGTTTACAAGCACGGTGGTTTTTCCGCTTCCCGCGCCTGCAAGCACTAAAAGCGGCCCCTGCGTGGTGGTAACCGCGCGAAGCTGCATATTATTCATACCTTGAAATTCTTTTTCAATAACACTTCTTCTAAGTTTTATAAATTCTGCCGAGTTCATAAATGCATCCTTTGTGACATAATTATACAAATACATTATACAATATTCTTAAACAATAATCAATGAATTTATAGTAAACTTTTTGGGTATACCAATCCGTCTGCTAACATATAATTAAGTTGAGGTGATTGTATGAAACCTATTAATTTAAAACGGCTGATAATTGCAATCATAATTCCCGAAGCGGTTGGCTTTTTATCGTCGTTTGTAACAGGAAATATTGGAAGCGCATATAACGATTACACAAAGCCACCCCTTTCTCCGCCAGGGATTATTTTCCCGATTGTATGGGGAATTTTGTACGCTCTTATGGGAATAGCTTCCTATATTGTTTATGAGGAAGGCAGAGGCGAAAAGCGGAGAGAAGCGCTTACTTTTTACGGACTTCAGCTTGCAGTTAACTTTATTTGGCCGATAATTTTCTTCCGTTTTGAAGCCTACTGGGTTGCGGTGGTTGTAATTTTCGTTCTTTTAGTTCTTGTTGTTATTACCGCTTTAAAGTTCAAAGAAATAAGCAATGTTGCCTTTTGGTTGCTTGTTCCTTATATTGCTTGGCTTTTGTTTGCCACCTATCTTAATATCGGTGTAGCTGTACTAAACTAAAAAATGCGACCTCTTTGATAAGAGGTCGCATTTTTTATGAAAGTCCAAAGCTTACGGTAAGCGCCTTGTTTACCCTGTCCATTGAAACAGTATCGAGAGCGCCCATTTTTTCTTTAAGCCGCTGTTTATCTATCGTTCTTACCTGTTCAAGCAAAACAATTGAGTCCTTTGCAAGACCGCAACCTGTAGCGTTTACCTGTATATGCGTAGGAAGTCTTGTTTTATCCTTTTGGCTTGTAATTGCCGCCGCTATTACGGTTGGACTGTATTTGTTTCCTATATCGTTTTGTATTATAAGTACGGGACGGACTCCTCCCTGTTCAGAGCCGATAACCGGACTTAAATCTGCGTAATATATATCTCCTCGTTTTACACTCATTTCTTTTCACACCTTGAAAATATTCTGTTAGTATTTTTGCCAATCCTTATTCGTTTTAATCATCAAGATGCTTTGCATTCTAAAATATTTTATGCGGACGAGATATTATTTGTTAATGTGACCCTTGAAAATTTGTCGTATATATAGTATAATTTTTTATATATACTTATTAGGCGGTGGAATTTTGCGAATACTTACGGTAGGCGATGTTTGTTCAGAAGCGGGCTGCAACCGATTGCTTTCGGCTTTGCCGAAGTTTAAAAAAGAAAACGGTGTTGATTTCACTGTTGTCAACGGTGAAAATTCGGCAGCTTCAAACGGAATTTCAAAACAAAGCGCCGAGCTTTTACTTAGCGCCGGTGCCGACGTTATAACCGGCGGCAACCACACCCTTAACCGAAAAGATTTCAGACCGCTTTTAGATGAAAACGAAAGACTACTTCGCCCCCATAATATGCCTCTTGCCGAATATGGAAGCGGTTACTGCCTGGTTGATATGGGATACGCTAAAGTCGCAGTTATTAATCTGCTCGGTCAGATATATCTTGATATGCACAAAGCCGAATCCCCTTTTGCGTGGGCAGATAAACTCATTGAAAAAGCTAAAACAGATAATGCAAATATTATTCTTGTTGATTTCCACGCCGAAGCAACAAGCGAAAAAAGAGCGCTTGGCTTTTATCTTGACGGCAAGGTTTCTGCCCTTTTCGGAACACATACCCATGTTCAGACAAACGATGCTCAAGTTCTCAAAAACGGGACAGCGTATATAACCGACCTTGGTATGAGCGGAGCGGTTAACAGTGTTTTGGGTGTTGAACCTGACATTATAATAAATCGCCTTAAAAATGGAGAAAAAGGACGTTTCGTTTCTGCCGAAGGTGAAGCTATTGTTGAAGGCATGCTTTTTGAAGTTGACAATCACAGCGGCAAAGCTCTTTGGGCAAAAACTGTAAAATTTTAATACGGAGAATATTTTAATGATAAAAAAGATTATCTGTATCGCATTAACGGTGCTGATGCTTATCCTTACGGGCTGCAAGGATAACGACACGACTTCGGGCGGAAGCAAGCCTCAGGGAAGTGCGCCGACAGCGGCTTCAGCAGAGCTTCAGCTTCTTTATTGCGCAAACGATACTATAAACCCATACAAAACTATAAGCAAATTAAACGCCGAGCTTGGTCTTCTTATGTTTGATTCGCTCGTTAAATACAACAACAATTTCGAAACGGTTTATTCCCTTGCCTCAAATATTAAAATTGAAGATAAGGTGTGCACTGTCGCACTTCGAAACGCTTATTTTTCAGACGGCAGTAAGGTAACGGCCGATGATGTTATATATTCATATAATCTTGCTAAAGAAAGTTCACGCTTTAAAGACCTTTTTTATGAAGTAGAGTCGGTTGTTGCGGTTGACTCAAGTAGTATTGCTTTTACCCTTAAATGTTTTGATATTTATTTTGAAAAGCTTCTTACCTTCCCTATAATAAAATCAGGGTCTGACCAGCTTAAAAACGAAGACAATGTTGAGCTTGCCCCTGTCGGCAGCGGAAGATTTATTTTCGACGAAAAAAAGGCCGTTCTTGTAAAAAACGTCAATTATTTCGGTAATAAGGGAAATATTGAAAAAATCAACCTTATAAATGCGCCCGACACCGAATCTATGACCCATTATGTTGAAATCGGCGCGACAGATATTTATTTTGCCGAAATGAACGATGATAGCATTATCAGAATGAGCAGTAAAAAGGTTTCGGTAAACCGCAATAACCTTATTTATATCGGAATTAATCACAATTACGGTCCGTTAAAATCAGATGAGCTTCGTTTTGCAATATCTGCGGCAATATCAAGAAACGATATTGTAACCCGCGCTTTTTACACAAACGCTACTGCAGCAACAGGCTTTTTCCACCCCGCTTTAAAGGATGTTTCTGACTATCAGAGCATAAATCCGGAAGCTGATGAAAAAATATCTATTGAGAATTTGGAAAAGATAGGTTATAATATATTGAATGATGACCGATTCTTAGAAAATTCAAATGGAAAACTTCTTGAACTTACCCTTCTTGTCAACAAGGAAAGTTCTTCTAAGCTTTTAGCCGCCAACCTTATCGCTGAACAACTTGCGGCCGTAGGCGTTAAGCTGACCGTAAACGCGCTTGACGAAAGCAGTTATTTTTCTGCTCTTCAAAACGGGCATTTTCAGCTTTATTTGGGCGAAATAAAGCTACTTCCCAATATGGATTTTCGTTCACTTCTTATAAGCGGTGGCTCTGCCGCTTACGGTATGGTTGTTCCTTACAACCCCGTAATCAATGAAGCTCAACAAGAAACCGAACAAACCACCGAAGATGCAACAGAGGAAGTTCCTTATTTTGATAACGAAACCTCTTACGTATCTGTTTTGAACGGTTTTTATGAAGGCAAAAACACCATTATTGATGTAGCCTCATCACTCCAGTCATCTATGCCCATTATTCCTGTTGCATACAGAAATTCCTTAATGTTTTATTCTGGCGATATTGAAGATGTATTTTCCCCATCCTATGCCGATATCTTCATTTCAATAGATAAATATAGTGTAAAAAAATAATTTTCGGAGGATTTTATAATGATTGCTTATGAAACCCGACTCGGTAAGATTCAGATTTCAGAAGAGTATCTTCAGAAGCTCATAGGTCAAACCGTCACCTCCTGCTTTGGAGTTGTTGGCATGGCTCCCAGCAGCAGTGTTCAGAAGGTTTTGGGACTCATTTCCAAAACACCCGATGTGCGCCGCGGCATTGTTATTAAAGGCGATGCCGAAGCCATAAACATTGAGCTTCACATCATCGTTTCTTACGGAATAAATATAAACGCCATTGCACAGAGCATTGTAAACAAGGTGCAATACACCGTCAACGAAGCAACCGGCATTAAGGTTAACAAGGTAACCGTTAAGGTTGACGGTATTAAAGAATAGTGTTAAGGAGTGTACCAATGTTTAACGGAAATATACTGCGCGATGCGATTATTTCTGCGGCAAACAATATTGCAAATCAGAAAAATGCCGTAGATGATTTAAATGTATTCCCTGTTCCCGACGGCGATACAGGTACAAATATGTCAATGAGTATTGGAAACGCCGCAAGAGAGCTTGCCAGAATTGAAAGCAAGACTGTGGGTGAGGTTGCCAAGGTTGCCGCTTCGGCTTTACTTCGCGGCGCCAGAGGAAATTCGGGCGTTATTACCTCTCTTCTCTTCCGTGGCTTTTCAAAAGGCTTTGCAGGCGCAGAAGAAATTACCCCCGAAAATCTTGCAGCTGCCTTCAAAGCAGGTGTTGAAGCCGCTTATAAAGCAGTTATGAAGCCCACCGAAGGCACAATATTAACTGTTGCGCGCGTTGCTTCTGAATATGCCGATACAGCCCTTAGCGAAGGCAAAGACGCACTCGAAGTATTCGAAGCCGCTATGGCCGGAGCGAAAGAGGCTTTGGCTCAGACCCCCGAAATGCTCCCTGTTCTTAAAAAAGCAGGTGTTGTCGATGCGGGTGGACAGGGCTTTGTTGTAATACTTGAGGGTATGTACTCTGTATTCAAATACGGAAAAATGATTGAGTCCGTAAACGCTCCCGAAACAGAAGAAAAGACTGAAACCTCTTCAAGAAACGCCGCAGGCGAGCTTGAAGACTTTGATATTAACTTCCCATATTGCACCGAATTTATTGTTAACCGCGCAGAAGGCTGCAAAAAAGACCCTGCAAAACTCCGCAGTTATCTTGAATCTATCGGCGACTGTGTTGTTGTGGTTGATGACGAAGAAATCATCAA
>JAZLEK010000028.1:0-10606 GCA_045615225.1 Acutalibacteraceae bacterium
GGCGGACTTTTCATAATCGGTACAGAACGTCACGAATCACGCCGAATTGATAATCAGCTTCGCGGCCGCGCAGGCCGACAGGGTGACCCCGGCTCAACACGTTTTTACGTTTCTCTTGAGGACGACCTTATGCGACTCTTCGGCGGAGAAAGAATGACAACCGTTATGAACACCCTTAATGTCGATGAGAATATGCCGCTTCAAAACGGTATGCTTTCTAAAACTATTGAATCGGCTCAGGGTAAAATAGAAGCTCGTAACTTTGCAATTCGTAAAACCGTTCTTGAATACGACGATGTTATGAACCGTCAAAGAGAGCTCATCTACACACAGAGAAATCAGGTGCTTGACGGCGAAGACATTCACGAAACTGTCGGCAAGATGATAAACGGCTTTATCGAAAGCGAGGTTAAGCACTATTGCGCCGATGAAACTGCGGACGACTGGAATATTGAAGGACTTCGTGAGCTTTTTGGCGGTTGGTTGCTTCAAGATAATGACCTTGTTTATTCAAACGATGACCTTAACACCCTTGAGGTAGAGGATATTGTAAGCACAATTCAGCAAAGGGCAAGTGAGCTTTATGTCGCTCGCGAAGAGGAATATTCTTCTGAGGTTATGCGCGAGCTTGAAAGGGTAATGCTTCTTAAGAGTGTCGATACAAACTGGATGGAGCATATCGATGCTATGGACCAGTTAAAGCAGGGAATAAATCTTCGCGCCTACGGTCAGCACAACCCCCTTATAGAGTATCGTAACGAGGGCTATGATATGTTCTCAGCAATGACCGACGCTATAAGAGAACAAACCGCGCGCCTTGTTTTAACCGTAAAAATTCGCAAAAACGAAGAGGTTAAGCGAGAAAAGGTAGCCGAAGAAACCGAAACAGGCGAAACTAAAACAGTAAGAGGAAAAGGTGTAGTCAGCAAAAATGCGCTTTGCCCCTGCGGAAGCGGCAAAAAGTATAAACGCTGTTGCGGAAAAGATGAAGATTAAACAAAAATAGAGGTTCAATCGAACCTCTATTTTTTATTTATTTTTCAACTTCATCTAAGCCCGTTAAGAAACGTATGGCTCGCTCTATGGAGTCCTTGGCATTTCCCCAAGGCTCATCCTTGAATCTGTAGTCAAATTTCTTACAAAACCAACTAACATCTTCTTGCAGAGCATCGAGGTAATCCGCATTAACCTTTTTGACTAGGCTTTCAAAATCACCATATTTTCGTTTGTTCAGATGATTCTTACCCGTTTCCAGAAACTTGTGGTAATGGGGAAGACAAAAGAAACTCTGGCTTTCTATTTTTCCTTTAAACTCTCTGTCGGCATCAAATAGCCACGCCGCGGTTTCAACCATTTTGTCAAAGCTATGATTGATTCTTGAACAAACATAACAACTATCATTTATTTTTCCGATTTTCTTCACGGCGCCAATGCCGTTTGACTCTTTTGATACATGAGCGAGATGACTTTCGAGCATAAGAGCTAACGAAAGTCGGTTTTTCCTTTTAAGCATCAAGGAAAAGTGTTTATCGCAAAAGCCCATTTCGTTTGTCTTTATACGTATATCGGGTTCCATCATAGAGGCGCCAAGAATAATTTCAATTTCTTTTTCCTCAAGACGTCTATACATTTCGCAAAAAGGACAACCCTTGTCAATATCCCCCGCACAGTCATCAAAGGCTTCGTTAACAGGTATAGTATATATTTTTTCCATATTAGTCCTCTGTTTTTCTAAAACATTTGCGCCAAGGCAACTATTGCCGACATAGTAATAATTGATAAAAGAGTTGAAAAGGCAACAAGCTTGACCGAAAGCTCGGTATTGTTTTCATATTTTACCGAAAACACCGTCGTTGCCGCGGCAACAGGAGCAGACGCCGCGATTATAACAGAAACGAGAATTGTACCTCTGAGTCCTAAAGCCAAAAGCACAAAAAGCGAGGCGAGAGGAATAGCGATCAGCCTTAAAAAAGCTATCAGGTAAACGAGTTTATTTTTAAAAGCAGATAAAAGGTTGCTTCTTGCTAAATTAAAGCCAATTACCATCATAGCAAGAGGTGTGTTAAGCGAAGCCATACCTTCCATAACCGAAGCTATAGGCAGAGGAAGTCTTATCGAGAATACAAACAAAACAATGCCAATAATTACGGCTATAATGCCTGGGTTGAAAATCAGTTTTTTAGCCGACATCTGCTTTTTGTCGCCGCTCATACAAATTATGCCAAAGGTCCAAACAAACATATTAAATGCGGCAACACAAACCGAGCCGTAAAAAACACCCTCGTCACCAAGCACCGCCCGTTGAAGCGGCAAACCCATATAACCCGCATTTGAAAAGACCATAGCAAACCGTAAAACCTTCAGGGTTTTAGGGTCACCCTTTTTAAAAATAAATGTTGCTAAAATTGCAGCAAAAATTTGTATTGACATAAATGCCGCAAGGCAAATAAGAAGACCCGTAAGCTTTGTTTTGTCAAAAGCAATGTTGAAGGAGTCTATAATAAGGCAGGGCGTGACAAAATAGAGTATCACATCCGACATAACTTTGGAGCCTTCCTCGCTTATAAACTTCTTTTTTTCGCCAACAAATCCGAATCCCATAAAAATGAAGAGTATAAGGACTTGTATAAATACTGTATAAAAATTATTAAAAAAAGTCATAACTTATTTTACTGATTTAAGGAAGCGTAAAAATGCCTCTTTGCCTTCCTTATTTCTTTTGTAAACGCCTGCGTGTTCAAGACCGGCAGCAAAAGCTTTACCTGTTTCGCGCTTTATAATATCATCAACATTTTCAGCATTAAGTTCATACTTCTTTGCGATTTCATAAGCCCAGTCGGCGTGAGAAGCGGTAAGTTCGTTTTTATAGAGGTCTTCACCCTTTAAAAGACCGTCTGCAACAGCGGCAAGCTCTGCTTTAAGACGGGCGGGAAGAACAGCAAGACCCATAACCTCGATAAGACCAATGTTTTCTCTCTTGATATGGTGAATTTCCTTATGGGGATGATAAACGCCCATAGGATGCTCGTCTGTGGTAATGTTGTTTCTAAGAACTAAATCAAGCTCAAAGTTTTCGCCGTTTTTTCTGGCAATAGGAGTAATTGTGTTGTGGGGGGTATCACCTGTAAAGGCAAAAACAAAAGCATCTTCATCGGTATAAGCGCGCCAAGAGGCAAGAATTTTATCGGCAAGCTCGCAAATTCTTTTGGTATCCTTACCGCTAAGACGGATAACCGACATAGGCCACTTTACAATACCCGCCTTAATGTCGTCAAATCCGTCAAAGACAAATTCTGTTTCAACAGGAGCCTTTGCCATAGCAAAGGTGTAGCCGCCACCTTGGAAATGGTCGTGGGTTAAAATAGAGCCGCCAACGATGGGAAGGTCGGCGTTAGAGCCCACAAAATAGTGGGGGAATTTTTCTACAAAGCTTAAGAGCTTTCTGAAGGTGTCCGGGTTAATAGACATAGGCGAGTGCTCACTGTCAAAAACAATACAGTGCTCGTTATAATAAACATAAGGAGAATACTGAAGCATCCAAGGCTTGTTGTTAACCGTTATAGGAATAATCCTATGGTTTTGGCGCGCGGGATGATTGACTCTGCCGACATAACCCTCATTTTCTTTGCAAAGCTGACATTTAGGATAAACATTGTCTTTTGAGACCTTGCCTACGGCAGCCGCCGCAATAGCCTTTGGGTCCTTTTCTGGCTTTGAAAGGTTTATGGTAATGTCCATAACACCGTATTCGGTATCAATGGTCCATTTCATATCCTTTTTTATTCTGTAACGGCGAATATAATCTGTGTCGCCGCTAAGCTTATAATACCAATCGGTTGCTTTTTTGGGACTTTCTTTATGAAGCTCAAAAAAGGTTTTTCTAACATAAGACGGTCTGGGGGTTAAAATACCCATAAGTTTGGTATCAAAAAGGTCGCGATATGTAATACTGTCTTCGATAATGCCTGTTTCTACTGCATAGTCTAAAAGACCCTTTAAAATATCTTCAAGCTCGGCATCGGGTACATTTACGGGCTCGGTGTATTCTGTAAGACCGAGAGCCTCGGCAAGCTGATTTGTTATAAAAGTCTTGTCGTCTTCTTCAAAAAGACCACAGTCAAGTCCGTAATTTACAAGCTGTGCAATTTTTAAGTTTATCATATTCAAATCTCCTCAAGTTTAAACTAATTATATATTATACATTATATGTTTTTTTATCCTGTTAGTCAATACGACTGTTTAAAAAAATAGTAATCTTTGTAGGATTTAAACCATTTAATTAGGTTTTTAAAAACAATGCTTTAAAATCTATGAATTCTGTGATATAATGAAATAAATATAAGGTTTTACGGAGGTAATTGCTATGTTATCTGATATTGAAATTGCTCAGGGCGCCAAAATGCTGCCCATAAAAGAGGTTGCCGCATCTTTAAATATTTTGGAAGATGACCTTGAATTTTACGGAAAATATAAAGCAAAGCTCAGCGAAGAATATATTGCAAAAATGGAAAATAAGCCAAACGGCAAGTTAATTCTCGTTACTGCTATTAATCCCACCCCCGCCGGTGAGGGCAAAACCACAACAACGGTTGGTCTCGGACAGGCTATGCCGCTTATCGGCAAAAAGGCAATAATTGCACTTCGTGAGCCTTCCTTGGGACCCGTTTTCGGAATTAAGGGCGGGGCAGCCGGCGGCGGATACGCGCAGGTTGTTCCTATGGAAGACATCAACCTTCATTTCACAGGCGATATGCATGCAATTACCGCCGCAAACAATCTTCTTTGCGCTTTAATTGATAACCATCTTCAGCAGGGTAATCTTCTTGGAATTGACCAAAGAAGAATCCTGTTTAAACGTTGTCTTGATATGAATGACCGCGCTCTGCGTTATGTTAACGTTGGTCTTGGCGGAAAGGTAAACGGAATTCCTCGTGAGGACGGTTTTCAAATTACCGTTGCCAGTGAAGTTATGGCTATTCTTTGCCTCTGCGCAAATGCAGAAGACTTAAAGCGTCGTCTTGGAAACATTCTTGTTGCCTATACATATGACGGCAAACCTGTTTTTGCCCGTGATTTAAAGGCTGAGGGCGCAATGAGTGCTCTGCTTCTCGATGCAATTAAGCCCAACCTTGTTCAAACCTTAGAAAACACCCCTGCAATTATGCACGGTGGTCCTTTTGCAAATATTGCGCACGGATGTAACTCTGTTCGCGCTACCAAGCTTGGTCTTAAACTTGCCGATTATTGTATTACAGAGGCAGGTTTCGGTTCAGACCTCGGCGCCGAAAAATTCCTTGATATTAAGTGCCGTCTTGCAGGTCTTGCCCCCTCGGCTATTGTTGTTGTTGCAACGGTACGCGCCCTTAAATATAACGGTGGTGTAGCTAAGGCCGACCTTATTAACGAAAATGTTGAAGCTCTCAAAAAAGGTATTGTAAACCTTGGCGCGCATATTGAGAATATGAAAAAGTTTGGCGTACCCGTTGTTGTAGCTATCAACCGTTTCCATACCGACAGTGATGCTGAACTCAAGCTTATTGCCGATTATTGCGAATCACTCGGCGCAGACTTTGCGCTCTCCGAAGTGTTCGCAAAGGGCGGCGAAGGCGGAATAGAACTTGCTAAAAAGGTTGTAGAAGCTTGCGAAAAGCCCTCAAACTTTGCGCCTATCTACGACGAAAAGCTTTCGATTAAAGAAAAAATTACCGCAATCGCAACAACTATCTACGGCGCCGACGGCGTAAACTTTACCGCCGATGCCGAAAAGAGTATAAAGGAAATTGAAGAACTCGGCAAGGATATGCCCGTCTGCATCGCAAAGACACAGTATTCTCTGTCCGATAACGAAAAGGCGCTCGGCAGACCCACAGGATTTACCATAACTGTCCGTGAAGTTAAAATTTCAGCAGGCGCAGGCTTCATAGTTGCTCTTACAGGTTCTATTATGACAATGCCCGGTCTTCCCAAGGTTCCCGCCGCAAATAATATCGACGTAACCGAGGACGGAAAGATTTTAGGACTTTTCTAATGTGTGAGATAATAACAAATTCGCCCGTTGAAACCGAAGCCTTTGCAGAACAGTTTGCAAAAGAGCTAAAGGGCGGTGAGGTAATTGCCTTTAAGGGTAATATGGGTATGGGAAAAACCTGTTTTACAAGGGGTCTTGCCCGTGGGCTCGGCTTTTCGGGTCAGGTAAATTCGCCAACCTTCGCTCTTGTTAATGAATATATCGGCGGCAGACTACCTCTTTATCATTTCGATATGTACCGAATCGAAAGCTGGGAAGACCTTTATTCCTGCGGATTTTTCGATTATAAAGAGTCTGGCGGAGTAATTGCAGCCGAATGGAGTGAAAATATCGAGGGCGCTTTGGATAAAGACACCATTACGGTCACAATCGAGCGAATAGACGATACCACAAGAAAAATAACTATCGACAGGGGTGGGAATTAAATGAAAATTTTAGCGTTTGACTGTTCGGCAACGGCGGCATCTTGCGCCGTGCTTGAGGATAACAAGGTTATAGCTTCCTCTTTTGTCAACGTCAAATTAACCCATTCCGAGACTCTGTTGCCAATGCTTGAAAGTACTCTCGCTTCTGCAAAGCTAAGTTTAAAAGATATTAACGCTTATGCAATAAACAACGGACCCGGCTCTTTTACGGGAATAAGAATCGGCATCAGCGCCGTAAAAGGTCTTGCCACGCCGAACAATATTCCTTGCGCTGCCGTTTCCACCCTTTATTCAATAGCCTGTATGCATAAGAATATAAGCGGTGTAATTTGTGCTGTTATGGATGCAAGATGCAATCAGGTGTATAACGCTTTGTTCAAAGTTACAAACGGCAAGATAGAGCGTCTTTGTGATGACAGAGCGGTTATGATAAACGAAGTAATTTCAGAGCTTGATAACATAAGCGATAACATTATCATCGCAGGTGACGGCGCATCGCTGTTCGGCGAATACGCCAAAACGAAAGAAAACGTAAAAATCTCATTAGAACCGCTACTAAACCAAAACGCCGTCGGTGTGGGTATAGCGGCTAAAGAGATTTTTGATAGGGAAGAGGGTATTTCGCCAAAAGACCTCACCCCATTTTATCTCAGACTGCCTCAGGCAGAAAGAGAATTAAAAGCAAAAAAAGGAGATTAATTATGAAAATTGCAATTGGTTGTGACCACGGCGGACTTGAACACAAGAACGCAATAGTAGAACATCTGAAAAACCGAGGATTTGAAATTAAGGATTCGGGAATTTACGAAAACCACGCGGTTGATTATCCCGATATCGCCGTAAAGGTTTGCGCAGACGTAACTTCGGGCGAATGTGAGCTTGGAATACTTGTTTGCGGAACAGGTGTAGGAATGTCTATTGCCGCAAACAAGGTAAAGGGAATCCGCGCCGCCGCTGTAAGTGAGCATTTTTCTGCAAAATATACAAGACTTCACAACAACTCAAATATACTTTGCCTTGGCGGCCGCGTAATCGGTATCGGAACCGCGCTTGAACTTGCTGACCTTTTTGTAGATACAAAGTTCGAGGGTGGCGGACGTCACGAAACTCGCGTTGCTAAGGTAATGGCAATCGAAAAGGAGTAATGTTTTGAATATTTGGCACAGCATTAACCCAAAAAGAATCACTCCAAGCGATTTCATAGCAGTAATAGAAATTCAAAAGGGCAGTAAATGCAAGTACGAGCTCGATAAGGAAACAGGAAGACTTATTCTGGACAGAATTCTCTATACTTCCACACACTATCCTGCAAACTACGGCTTTATTCCCCGCACCTATGCCGACGACCTTGACCCACTTGATGTTCTGGTTCTTTGCAGCGAACCTCTTCAACCTATGACCGAGGTCAGATGCTATCCTATAGGTGTAATTTCAATGGTAGATAACGGCAGACACGATGAAAAAATCATTGCAATTCCTTTTAATGACCCAACCTATAACAGTTATAAAGATATAACCGAAATCCCACAGCACATTTACGAGGAAATGAAGCACTTTTTCAAGGTTTATAAGGAACTTGAGGGTAAGGAAACTGCTGTTAACGAGGTAAGCTCGAGGAAAAACGCCGAGGAAATAATAGAACAGTCTATCGGTGGATATATAGATAACTACTGTAAATAATCAATTTAAAATTTTTAACGGAGGTGATAGCGGTGAAAAACCTGTTTGCACTTATAGCTGACTATATACGCGAAATAGATAAGCTTCTCATAATATTCGTTTTTGCCGCATCTGCCTTCGGCTGTCTCGCGGTAATGTCTACTACCGCATATACCGAAAGTCTGCGCCAATTTTTTACACAGTTTATCGCAATGATTGGTGGTTTGGCAATAGCCGTTTTTGTATCTAATATTGATTATAAAACAATGCAAAAATGGTGGTTTATTGTTGCGGTAGTGGGGGTTGTACCGGTACTGTTGACCTTCTTTATCGGTTTTGCGCCCGCAGGTACTGACGATAAAGCCTGGCTTCTGCTCCCGGGAAACATATCTTTCCAACCCGCAGAACTTTTAAAAATATGCTTTGTCATAACCTTTTCGGCTCATCTTGTAAAGGTGAAAGCAACAATCAATAAACTCAAAACGCTAATTCCCATTGTGCTCCACGGCACATTTCCGGTCATTTTAATACATTTTCAGGGTGATGACGGTACAGCGCTTGTATTTGCAATAATGTTTGTTTGTATGCTATTTTCGGCAGGACTAAATCTTCGTTATTTTGCCGTGGCAGGCGGACTTGCTGTTTTGGCAGCTCCTTTTCTTTACTTCTTTGTTTTAAACGAAGACCAAAAGGCAAGAATTCTCTATCTTTTTGATTTGGAATCCAATCTTCAAGGCATAGGATATCAGCAATGGATGGGCAGAATCGCTTTAGCAAACGGCGGAATTTTCGGTCAAGGGCTTTTTGGCGGCAGTCTTACACAGTCGCAAGGAGTACCCAAAGGCTATAACGATTTTATTTTCGTGTGTATCGGCGAAGAACTCGGTATTCTCGGTTGCCTTACCGTTATTATTCTTCTCAGCGTAATATGTTTCCGCTGTGTAAGAATTGCAAGAACGGCGGCAGACGATTCGGGTATGTATATCGCCGTTGGAATTTTTGCAATGATTTTTGCCCAATCGGCAATAAACCTTGGAATGTGTATGTCTATGCTTCCGGTTATCGGTATTACACTTCCTTTCTTTTCGGCGGGTGGTAGCTCACTGCTTTGCCTTATGTGCGGAATTGGCGTGGTACTAAGCGTTTATAAACACCGAAATTCAGGACTCATATATCTTCATAAATAAGCGTATGCTGAAATATAGCATACGCTTATTTTTTTGTTGCTTTTTGTCGTATTTTGTAGTAAAATTAATTTGTTAATAAATTATGAACGGGGGAAAATAAGTGGCTTTAAGAGCTGACGGCAAAAGAGTAAGAAAAGCAGACCCAATGTATACTGTAGTGCCGTATATTATGGATAAAAGAAACGACGCTATGAATATGATTACGGTTGACGTTCCGGTTGAACCTATTCAGAATTATATTAATGCAAAGCGCAAGGAAGGCATCAGAATTAATCATATGTCGGTTATAATGGCGGCATATCTTCGCACTGTTTACGAATATCCTTTGCTTAATAATTTCATAGTAAATAAGAAGATTTACAAACATAAAGAATTCAAGGTCGCAATGGTTGTGCTTAAAAACCTTGTAACCCAAGAAGAAACAATGTCAAAGGTCGAGTTCGAACTTGATGACGATATTTTCGAAGTAAACCGTAAAATGACCGAATATGTTGAAGAAAACAAGAAGACAACAACGGTAAACAATACCGATAAAATGATAAAGTTTTTGGTATCACTGCCCGGACTTTTGCTCGTCGGTGTGGGGCTTTTCAAGCTCCTTGACAGATACGGTCTTCTTCCTAAATTTATTACCGATTTGTCGCCCTTCCATGCGTCAATGACTCTTACTAATCTTGCTTCAATCAGAACAAACCACATTTATCATCATATTTATAATTTCGGCACAACAAGCGTGTTCATCGCTATGGGTAAAAACAGGGAAGTAGCGAAGAAGAAAAACGGCGAAATCGTTTTTGAAAAATGTATGCCTCTCGGTGTGGTTATGGATGAACGCATCTGTTCGGGAATTTACTTTGCCGCCGCTTTCAGAAAATTCAGCCATTACCTCGAAAATCCCGAATTGCTCGAACAAAAGCCTAAGACGGAAGAAAATTAACATATTATCTCTTGATTTTCACGAGTGTTTGTTATATTATATTAAATAGAAATTTTTAGTTGGAGGAATTTTTAATTATGTTAGTTTCTGCAAAAGAAATGCTTAACAAAGCAAAGGCCGGCAAATATGCCGTAGGACAGTTCAATATCAACAACCTTGAATGGACAAAGGCCATTCTTTTAACCGCTCAGGAATGCAATTCACCTGTAATTCTCGGTGTTTCCGAAGGCGCAGGTAAGTATATGTGCGGATATAAAACCGTTGTTGATTGCACTATACTTAAAGCGTATGAGGCATGGGGTGAGAAGAAATTGTATGGCAAGACAACCGTCGGAACCATCCGTACAACTTATGTGATTGATGAACAAGG
>JAZLEK010000029.1:0-20815 GCA_045615225.1 Acutalibacteraceae bacterium
TGCCCGATAAAGCAATTGACCTAATTGATGAAGCAGGCTCAAGAATGCGTATAAAGCTTACGAAAACTTCACCCGAAGTCAAAAAAATTGAAGACGAAATAAAACTGCTGTCAGAGCAAAAAGAAGAGGCTATTTCGGCTCAAGATTTTGAAAAGGCGGCAAGCCTTCGAGATGAGGAATCAAAGCTTACCGAAGAGCTTAAAACCATCAAAGAAAAAAAACAATTTGAAACCTCAGATTTTTCGGGAGAGGTAACCGAAGAAGAAATTGCGAAAATAGTTTCATCCTGGTCGGGTGTGCCTGTGGCTCAGTTAACCAAAGAAGAAAGCGAAAGACTTCTTAATATGGAAACAATACTTCATAATCGTTTAATCGGTCAGGATGAGGCGGTTACTGCGGTATCCAAGGCAATCAGACGTGGCAGAGTAGGTCTTAAAGACCCCAAAAGACCGGTAGGCTCATTTATATTCCTTGGTCCCACAGGTGTGGGTAAAACCGAACTTTGCAAAGCGCTTGCCGAAGCAATGTTCGGTAGCGAAAATGCAATGATTAGACTTGATATGTCTGAATATATGGAAAAGCATACTGTTTCTAAACTTATCGGTTCGCCACCAGGTTATGTTGGTTTTGATGAAGGCGGTCAGCTTACCGAAAAGGTAAGGCGCAACCCGTATTCAGTGGTCTTGTTTGACGAGATAGAAAAAGCTCATCCCGATGTTTTTAATATGCTTCTTCAAATACTTGATGATGGTATACTGACAGATTCACAAGGCAGAAACGTTAACTTTAAAAATACAGTTGTTATTATGACATCAAATATAGGGGCAAGATTGATTACCGAAAAGAAAAAGTCAATGGGATTTGGCGAAAGTGTATCTGCCGAGCAAGACCAAGCGCAGATAAAAGCGCTTGTTACAGAAGAACTGAAAAAAGAGTTTAGACCTGAATTTCTTAATCGTCTTGATGATATAATCGTTTTCCACAAACTTTCAAAGGATGATATTTTAAAAATAGCTTATAATATGCTTAAAAATCTAACCGAAAGAATTCGTGGACTTGGAATAGAAGTTGAGTTTGATTCAAGTGTTGCAGAAAGAGTAGCCGAAGTAGGATTTGATGCAATATACGGCGCGCGTCCGCTTAGAAGAGCAGTTCAAAGTAATGTTGAAGATGCTTTAAGTGAAAAGATTCTTGAAGGTGAAATTTCTAAAGGCGATAAGATTAAATTCGTTTTTGAGAATGATGAATACAAGGTGCAAAAGCTTTAAAAATACAGTGAAAAAAGTGCTTGACAAATTGCATTATAGGTGATAAAATAGTCAAGCCGCGTATTGGGGGCTTTTTAAGTTGTGCTTTGTTCACACGCCTTCTGTAGCGAGACTTATATTAAGGCAGGTGCCAAAGAATGTACGCTATTATTGAGACAGGCGGAAAGCAGTATCGTGTAGAAGAAGGCGATTTCATCTACGTAGAAAAGCTTGATGCTGAAGAGAATGCTGAGGTTGTTTTTGACAAGGTTGTAGCTGTTAAAAAGACCGCTGCTCTTAAGGTAGGCAAACCCTATGTTAAGGATGCCGCTGTTAAGGGTACCGTTGTTAAGAACGGTAAGGGCAAGAAGATTACTGTCTTCACCTACAAGCCCAAGAAGGGTAGTGCCCGTAAAATGGGTCACAGACAGCCCTACACCAAGGTACAGATTACCGAAATCGTATAATTATGACAAAAGTCAAGTTGTTTCCTAACGGTTTTTCCGTAAAGGGACATTGTTCGGCAAATGTGAACGATGAAGCAGGTAAATTGGTTTGCGCTGCAGTTTCTTCTGCTGTGTATCTTGTCGCTAACACAATTACTGAGGTAATTGGTGACAAGGCCGATATTCGTGAAAAAGACGGTGAAATGGTGCTCAAAATACACTTTGTATCTGAACATTCAAAAACTGTTCTGGAAGGCTTTAAAATTCATATTTTGCAACTAAGTGAGCAGTATCCAGACTGCATTAAAGTAAATTCGGAGGTGTAATCATGTTAAAGATTAACATTCAGTTATTCGCTCATAAAAAAGGTATGGGTTCTACCAAGAACGGTCGTGATAGCGAGTCTAAGCGTCTTGGCGTAAAGCGCGCTGACGGTCAGTTTGTTCTTGCTGGTAACATTCTCGTTCGCCAGAGAGGAACCAAAATTCATCCGGGCAACAATGTCGGCATCGGTTCCGACGATACTTTATTTGCTCTTATTGACGGTAAAGTAAAGTTTGAGCGTGTAGGTCGCGACCGCAAGCAGGTTAGCATCTACGCTGTTGAACAGTAAAAACGATTATTAAAGCTCGGCTCATTCGGCCGGGCTTTATTTCTTTAATATTCTACTTTGGAGGTGAGGCAATGTTTGTTGATATTGCTAAAATTCATCTTAAAGCAGGGGACGGCGGAAACGGAGCTGTTTCCTTTAGAAGAGAAAAATATGTTTCTGCGGGTGGTCCCGACGGCGGTGACGGCGGTCGCGGCGGAGATATTGTCTTTGTAGCAGACGATAATCTTTCAACCCTTGCGGATTTTAGGTATAAAAGAAAATATTTGGCAGAAAATGGCGCTAACGGCGGAGCTTCTCGCTGTACAGGTAAAAGCGCTAAAAATCTTGTAATTTCTGTGCCAAGAGGCACTTTGGTTAAAGACGCCGAAAGCGGTCGACTTATTGCCGATATATCACTTGATGAGCCTGTTGTTATTGCTAAAGGCGGTAACGGTGGTTGGGGTAATATGCATTTTTCTAATGCAACCCGTCAGATTCCTCGTTTTGCAAAGCCCGGTAATCCCGGAGAAGAGCTTGATGTAACTCTTGAGCTTAAGCTTCTTGCTGACGTTGGACTTATAGGATTTCCAAATGTAGGCAAGTCCACCCTGGTTTCTGTTGTAAGTGAAGCAAAGCCTAAAATTGCAAACTATCATTTTACAACTCTTACACCTGTTTTAGGTGTTGTTAGAATGGGCGAGGGCTCTTCCTTTGTTATGGCAGATATCCCGGGTCTTATCGAGGGCGCGGGTGAAGGAATAGGACTCGGACACGAGTTTTTACGTCATGTTGAACGTTGTCGACTACTTCTTCACGTAATTGACGTTTCTGGTAGTGAGGGTCGAGACCCAATTGAAGACTTCAATACCATTAATAATGAACTTAAGGTTTTCAGCCAAGAACTAAGCGAACGCAAACAGATTATTGTTGGAAATAAATGCGACCTTACAGATGACGATAAGGTTGCTGAGATTAAGGCTTATTTTGAAGATAAAGGATATGCCTTTTTCCCAATAATGGCTCCAATTAATGAAGGTACAGAAGAGCTGATAAATTTTGTTGCGGCCGAGCTTGCAAAGCTACCCGATATCAAAATTTACGAACCCGACCCAGTGCCTGTCGCCGAAATTCCGCGTGAAACCAACCGTCGCACGTTTACGCTTGAGGTTAAGGACGGAGTATATATTATAGACAATGCTCCCTGGCTCCTTAAAATTCTCGAAACCGTTGACCCCGAGGATTATGAATCGCTTCAGTATTTCCAAAGAACACTTCAGCAAAGCGGAATAATTCAGGCTCTTGTTAATGCAGGTGTACAAGATGGCGATTTGGTTAGTGTTTACGATATTGAGTTTGAATTCGTTCCTTAAGAGGTATTTTTATGAATGTAAACCTTTTAAGTCCGTCTACGCTTGCCTTTGTGGGTGATGCCTATTATGGACTTCTTGTACGTGAAAAATTAGCTGAAATTAACCGTCCGTCCGGTGTTTTGCACTCGGAGTCGGTAAAGCTTGTCAAAGCGGGAGCTCAGGCAGAGGCGTTTAAAATTATTGAGCCGCATCTTGACGACAATGAACTTGCGGTTTATAAAAGAGGCAGAAATGCACACGTTAATTCCGTGCCGAAAAATTCGACTCCTGGAGAGTATCATTCGGCAACGGGTTTGGAGGCGCTTTTCGGTTATCTTCATCTGTCGGGGAATGATGACAGAGCAAAGGAACTTTTTGGTTTAATAATAAAAGATTTTCAGGAAAAACTATAATCTATGAATATACTGTAATAGGTGATAGTTTGAATACGAAAAAAATTAAAAAATATTTTAAAGAGGGCTTAATTTTGATTTTCGGCAGCTTTATTTATGCAATTGCTGTCGAGGTCTTTTTAAGCCCTCTTAAAATTTCTCCAGGCGGCATAACAGGTGTTTCTACTGCGCTAAATTATTTATCCGGTTTTCCAACGGGTATACTAATACTTATTTTTAATATTCCTATTATTTTGTTTGGATTTATTAAATTTGGTAAACTTTTTATTGCAAAAAGTGCCTTGGCTACAGTTTTATCTTCCTTGTTTATAGATGCCATTGCAAATCTGTACACACCGATTTTTTCTGATGTTATGCTCGGCGCAGTTTTTGGCGGTGCGCTAATCGGCGCAGGTCTTGGACTTATAATGCTTATCGGTGCATCAACCGGCGGAATTGACATAATTGTAAAAATGTTAAATGCACGTTTTAATATTTCTATGGGCAGAGCGTTTTTATTAATTGACGGCGCTGTTATACTTTTTGCTTCTGTCGTATATAGCGATTTTGAAACAGCACTTTACTCCGTTCTTGCAGTATTTATTTCTTCTAAAGTTGTGGATATAATTCTCTGTGGAACACTTGATTCAAAAGCAATTTTTATAATTACTGATAACGAAGAAATTATAAAGAAAGAAATCACCGAAAAGGTCGACAGAGGAGTAACCGTTTTACCTGCGTTTGGGGGATATACTGGCAGAAAAAACAATATTCTGCTTTGTGTTGCAAGGAATAACGAAATTAATCTTGTTCGCAATATTGTAATTAAGCTTGATTCTAATGCATTTTTCTTTATTGTTAATGCCGGCGATGTAATAGGAAAAGGTTTTAAATAATTGATATGACCCCTTGAAATTAAGTGTGGTTTTCCGTATAATGTAATAAATGCTATGTGAAAATTTCAGTGGGGTATATTTATGCTTGATTTAAAGATAAAGAAATTAAATGAGAATGCAACAATTCCAACCTATGGCTCAGCCTCGGCGGCAGGCGCCGACCTTTATTCGTGCGAAGGAGAGCTTACCTTTTTGCCGGGTGAAACAAAACTTGTCCATACGGGAATTGCAATGGAAATACCCGATGGTTATGTAGGGCTTATATACGCAAGAAGCGGAATTGCAACGAAAAGAGGCCTTGCCCCTGCAAATAAGGTTGGGGTTATCGATTCTGATTACCGAGGCGAAATTATGGTTTCTCTTCATAATCATTCGACTGAAGTTGCAAGTATTGAGCCAAAAGAAAGAATAGCTCAGATAGTTATTGCACCATATATTATGGTTAATTTTACAGAGACAGAAGAGCTCGAAGATACTGCTCGCAGTACGGGCGGATTTGGCTCAACGGGAAAAGTTTAATTTGGAGGCGCTTATGAAACAATATTTATATCCGGCAAACATACTAATACCCAAGGAAAATTTTGAAAAATGGGCGGTTATTGCTTGTGACCAGTATACCTCAGATAAAAAATATTGGGAAAATGTAGAAGTGACAGTGGGAAATGCTCCGTCAACACTTCGTCTTACACTTCCCGAAATATATTTATCCGAAACCGAGGAAAGAATCAAAAAAATCAATGCAACAATGGATGAATATTTAAATTCAGGCATTTTTAACAGTTTAAATGATTCAATGGTTTATATTGAACGTGAAATTACAGGCGGAGGACTTAGAAAGGGAATTCTCGGTCTTGTCGACCTTTCTCAATATGAATATGAAGCAGGGAAAGGCGGTCTTATCCGCGCAACAGAACAAACCGTAACCGAGCGAATTCCTCCAAGAGTTAAAATTCGTAAAGACGCGCCGCTTGAATTTCCACACGTGCTTCTCTTTATAGATGACCCCGACGATACAGTAATGTCGTCAATTGGCGATAAGGCCAAGTATAATAAGCTATATGATTTTAACCTTATGCAAAACGGCGGACATATTGAGGGATATGAACTTACTGAAGATGCTCAAAATTCTATAAACGAAAAGTTATCTGCGCTTGTGAAAGATGGTTTGCTTTTCGCTGTAGGTGATGGAAATCATTCGCTTGCAACAGCAAAGGAATGCAGCAAGCTAAATGATAGTCCTCTTGCAAAGTTTGCTTTAGCAGAGGTAGTTAATATACATAATCCTGCAATTGAGTTCGAGCCAATTTACAGAGTATTGTTTGGTGTGTCGGCAAACGAAGTTTTGACTTATCTTAAAAGTAAAAATTGTCTTGAAAGCGGAGATACAACACATAGTTTTTGTGTTATAGATAGTAACGGCGAATCTACGCTTGACCTTGTTGCAACTTCAAAGCTGCCCGTTGGTACTCTTCAAGGCTATCTTGATGATTTCTTAAAAGAGAATAAGAATGTTGAAATTGATTATATCCACGGCACAGACGCGGTCAGAGAACTTTGTAAAGAGGAAAATACTGTAGGTTTTATTTTTGATGGTATGAAGAAAGAAGAACTTTTCGACGCGGTTATACAGGATGGCTCTCTGCCCAGAAAAACCTTTTCTATGGGTCATGCTGACGATAAGCGCTTCTATATAGAAGGCAGAAAGATTAAATAATGGAAATTCTGTATAAAGATGAGCATATCGTTGTTTGTATAAAGCCATCGGGTGCGCTTTCCGCAAGAGACATATCGGGCAATAAGAATATGACCGATATGCTTATAGAAGAATTAAGCGTTTCGGAAGTATATCCTGTTCATAGACTTGACAGAGAAGTATCGGGTGTTATGGTGTATGCGCTGAGTAAACCTGCGGCGGCTAAACTTTCTGCAGATTCTTCTGATAAAGATAGGTTTAAAAAGGTTTATTACGCTGTTTGCTCGGGCATACCTGCAGAGCGTATAGGTATATTCGAAGACCTTCTTTTTAAAGATACAAAAAGAAGCAAAAGCTTTGTTGTGGACAAAATGCGAAAGGGTGTAAAGACGGCAAAACTTGAATATGAGGTTTTGGAAAGTTTTGAAAACAAGAGCCTTGTTAAAATCCTTCTTCATACAGGACGCACCCACCAAATTCGCGTTCAGTTCGCTCACCGAAAAATGCCGCTTATAGGCGATCGGAAATACGGCGGTGAAAGAAGTGAAAAAGTAATTGCTCTGAGAAGTGTAATTCTCGGGTTTAACCATCCTATAACAAACAAGTGGTTGGAGTTTAACAGAATTCCTGATATCAATGAGATGATATAAAAAGAGCCTTGGCTTTTGCCAAGGCTCTTTTTATTAAAGCTTTGAGAAACCAAAGGTATTAACAAGTGCGTCAAGCTTAATACCTTTTTTGCAAAGAGGACATTCGTGCGAAGAATAGGTTGCATAGTCGGGAAGGTCCTTAGGGTCAAAGACCGAAGTTACATCAATATCTCCGCATTTTGCAACTGTTGCAAAGATAGAGGCAACGCCCATAACCTTGCCACCGTAATATTTGATTGCTTCAATAGCAGCATTTGCAGTATAACCTGTAACAACCGAAGCTGCTAAGATTAAAACGTGTTTTCCTGCAATCATAGGGGCAATATTATCTCTGAAAAGAAGCTGACTGTTAGCAGTATGTTCAGGGGTGATAATATAAATTGACTGATGGGCATTTATGTTATGAAAATGATTTTTTGTGAGCGCTTCGGCAAGACAGGTTGCAATAACTTCAGTTCCGTCAAGGCAAAGTATAGCGTCTATAACTGTGCTGCTATTATAGTGGCTGAGCAATTCATCAGCAACTGCCTTTGCTTCGGATAAGCGACTTTTTTGAGCAGTAATATCGATATAATAATTGATATGAGAACGTCCTGTTGCAAAATGACCTTTAGATATTCTTAAGAACAGGTCCTTTCTTTTGGTTTCAAGCTTATAGTGTTTGTCTGTTGGCATAAATAGGTCTCCTTAATACTCAAAGGGCATCTTGCAGTTTATCTGCAAAAAGCCCTTTTTTTTATAATACAATAAGTCTAAATGAATTTCAAGTATAAGTTTTAATAATTTATTGCAAAGGCTAAATTAATTATGGTATAATAATAAAAATTATATTAGGAGGTGAGAATGAGTGGATAAATTTGTACTGCATAGTAAGTTTAAAGCAACAGGCGACCAACCGCAGGCTATTGATGCCTTGGTTGAAGGTATAAACAGAGGAGATAGAGAACAAACGCTTTTAGGTGTTACAGGCTCAGGTAAGACCTTTACTATGGCGAATATTATTGAAAAAGTTAACCGTCCTACCCTCGTTCTCGCTCATAATAAAACACTTGCCGCACAGCTCTGTTCAGAGTTTCGCGAATTCTTCCCCGAAAATGCGGTGGAATACTTTGTATCCTATTACGATTATTATCAACCCGAGGCTTATGTACCGGGAACCGATACTTATATTGAAAAAGACTCGGCAATTAACGACGAAATAGACAAGCTTCGCCACTCTGCCACCTGTGCGCTTAGTGAACGCCGTGATGTTATCATAGTCGCATCTGTTTCCTGTATCTATTCTCTTGGTAACCCAATTGATTACAGAAATATGGTTATCTCTCTTAGAACGGGAATGGAAAAGGGAAGAGATTGGCTTATAAAACGCCTTGTTGACCTGCAGTATGAGAGAAACGATATTAATTTCACCCGTAATAAATTCAGAGTCAGGGGAGATGTCGTTGAAATTTATCCCGCTTATTCTTACGAAAACGCTATAAGAATCGACTTTTTTGGAGATGAAATTGAGCGCATTTCGGAAATCAACACCGTAACGGGTGAAATTAAAAATATTATGCCACATATTGCAATTTACCCCGCTTCCCACTACATTGTTCCTCAGGATAAAATGCTTGATGCATTAAAAGAAATTGAGGACGAAATGGAAGACAGAGCCCGTTTCTTTATTGATAACGAACAGCTCATTGAGGCGCAGCGTATTCGTCAAAGAACCGAATATGATGTTGAAATGCTAAGGGAAATTGGCACTTGTAAGGGCGTTGAAAACTATTCGCGCGTTCTTTCGCGACGTCCTCCCGGAAGTACACCGTTTACTCTTCTTGATTATTTCCCTGAAGATTTTCTTCTTTTTGTCGATGAATCTCACGTTATGCTCCCTCAAGTGCGCGGTATGTACGGCGGAGATAGGGCAAGAAAGGAAAACCTTGTTGATTATGGATTCCGTTTACCCTCTGCTTATGATAACCGTCCGCTTAATTTTGATGAGTTTTATGAACGCATAAATCAAGTTGTTTTTGTATCAGCTACCCCGGGCGCATTCGAAAAGGAAAAATCTTCGCAAATTGCAGAGCAGGTTATCCGCCCGACAGGACTTTTGGACCCGCTTGTAACGGTTAAACCTACCGATGGACAAATCGATGACCTTGTATCTGAAATCAATGCAAGAAGTGAAAAGGGTGAGCGTGTTTTAGTTACAACCCTCACCAAAAAGATGGCGGAAGATTTGACCGATTATCTTGAAAAGCTTGATATTAAGGTGCGCTATATGCACCACGATGTCGATACTATCGAGCGTATGGAAATTATCCGCGATTTACGTCTTGGCAAGTTTGATGTTCTGGTTGGTATCAACCTTCTTCGCGAAGGTCTTGATATACCAGAGGTATCGCTTGTTGCAATACTTGATGCCGATAAGGAAGGCTTCCTTCGAAGTGAAACTTCGCTAATTCAGACAATAGGCCGCGCCGCCCGTAATGAACACGGCGAGGTTATAATGTATGCCGATAGCGTTACACCCTCTATGGAACGCGCAATTAGTGAGACTAACCGCCGAAGAGAAATTCAGCAGGCTTATAATGAGGCGAACGGAATCATACCGAAATCGGTAGTTAAGGATGTCCGTGATATTATTGAAATGTCGGCTAAACCCGATGAAGCAAAACCGATTAAGAAGATGAGCAAAACTGAAAAAGAAAAGCTTATTGCGGTGCTTACAAATGAAATGAAAGAAGCAGCAAAAATGCTCGAATTCGAACACGCCGCATATCTGCGTGACAGAATTGCAAAACTTAAGGAGTGAATATAGTGCAAGGGGAAAATCGTATTACAACCAAACAACTTTATATCTGTTTTACCGTTTTATCGGTTTTGCCATGCTGTCTTATATTTAGTCAAAGCATTTGGTTTGATGAAGCATATACCGTTTCTCTTATAAAACATAGCTTTAAAGATATGTTGGAAATACTGAAAACGGATATGCATCCGCCTCTTTATTTTTTATCACTAAAGGCATTTTGTTCAGTTTTTGGGTATAGCTTAATTTCAACAAAACTGTTTTCTCTAATTGGATTTGTTATAACCCTTTTACTTGGACCAACTCTAATAAAATCAACCTTTTCTGAGAGAATTGCTATTGTTTATATGTTAAGCATAGGCGCTGTTCCGATGTCGTATTATTTTGTCGTACAGCAAAGAGCATATTCGTTTTGCATTCTCTTTGTAACGCTCTGCTTCATTTTTGCCGTACGATTACTTAATGAATATAGGCTTAGAGATGCACTGCTTTTTTCGGTCTTTGGTATGCTTGCATCATATAATCATATTTATGCTTTGCTTGTTTGCGGTATAATTTTTGTGTTTGTAAATGTTGCCTCTTTTATTAAAAACCGTGAACAAATATTTAAGGTGGTTTTAGCTGATATAATTATAGTGTTAGGTTATTTTCCTCAGCTTTCTACCTTGTTTACACAGGTAAAAGGAGCCTCGACTCAGTTTTGGCTTAAAGGTATTGAACCATTGTCAGTTGTCATATTTATTGTCGGAGCTGTGCTGTGTGCAATTATTCTAATATTTGTTAGAAAATTTGAAGTTTATTTTTCGGTTATTGTTGTAATGTTGGTACAGGTGATAGGACTGGCGGTGACAATATTAATTAAACCGCTGTATATTGCAAGATACAGTGTAATTGTACTCGGCGTTTTCGCTTTACTGGTTGCGTTTGTGTTTAAATCAAATTTTAAAAAGAGTATATGTATATTTTTGTGTGCATTAAATATTATTTGTTTCTCCTTTACAGTGTTTTTAGAATATAATACTTCTCTTACAAATTTTATTGAACGGTTTGATGAAAAAATACTACCGACAGATACTATTCTGTATTTGGATTCTTCGTTTGGTATAGTTTCTTATTATTTTCCTGAGAATACTCATATTTGTACATACAGAGAAAGTTGGTTTAACGCTTTTGATGACGTAACCAGCATATCAAAAAACGAGGTTGTAAAAGCTATAAATGCACCGTCTTGGTTAATTAAGAATTCAAATAAGAAGTTGCCTAAATATATAACAGATGATTTTGCAGTTAAACAAATTGATACTTTTAGAAGTGACTTTAACACGTTTAGTGTTTATAAAATAATTCCAAAATAAACCGCCTTGGCGGTTTATTTTTTTTCTTTGCTATTTTGAATTTATGTGGTATAATATAATGAATAATTATATTGGAGGCAAATGTCCAAATGGCGCTAACTGAAATTGTTATTAAGGGTGCGAAAGAACACAATCTTAAAGATGTGAATTTAACCATCCCACGTGACAAGTTAATAGTGTTTACAGGACTTTCGGGTTCAGGTAAATCTTCCTTGGCTTTCGACACAATTTATGCCGAAGGTCAGCGTCGCTATATGGAATCGCTTTCCTCCTATGCGCGTCAGTTTTTAGGCCTTATGGAAAAGCCTAATGTTGAATCTATTGACGGACTTTCTCCCGCAATTTCTATAGACCAGAAAACCACCTCAAAAAACCCACGGTCAACAGTTGGAACGGTTACCGAAATATACGACTATCTTCGCCTTTTATATGCAAGAGTCGGAGTGCCTCATTGTCCAATTTGCGGAAAAGAAATTAAACAGCAAACAACCGACCAGGTAGTAGATAACATTATGACGCTTGAAGCCGGCACTAAAATTCAGGTGCTTGCGCCAATTGTTAAGGGTAGAAAGGGCGAACATACAAAGGAACTCGATTCGGCAAGAAAATCGGGTTATTCACGTGTTCGAATTGATGGTAACATTTACGACCTTTCGGAAGAAATTAAAATTGATAAGAACAAAAAGCATTATATCGAGGTGGTTGTAGACCGCCTTGTTATAAAAGAAGATATTAAAAGCAGACTTTCTGACAGCGTAGAAACTGCCGCTTCTTTATCGGGCGGAATAATCTACATTGATGTTATCGGTGGTGAAGAACTTCACTTTTCGCAGTCCTATGCCTGTGAAGAGCACGGTGTCAGTATGCCAGAGCTTACACCCGCAATGTTTTCGTTCAACTCACCATTTGGCGCTTGCCCAACCTGTTCGGGTCTTGGCGTGTTTATGAAAATAGATGAACGCCTTATTATTGCCGATGAAGACAAATCACTGTTGGACGGAGCAATTCAAGCTTCGGGTTGGGGAGTAAATTCCTGGACAAACCCCAATGCAGGCACAATTGCGGTTATGTACTATGAGGGACTTGCCCGCCACTTTGGTTTTGATATAAATGCGCCGTTTAAGGATTTGCCCGAGAATGTAAGAAATGCTGTGCTTTACGGTACGGGAGACACTAAAATTGAACTTCACCGAAACGCTGAATGGGGCGGAGGAAAATACTTTGCCACCTTTGAAGGCGTTGTAAATAACCTTGAACGCAGATATAAAGAAACAAAGAGCGATTATTCCAGAAATGAAATAGAAGCCTATATGAACGAATGTAACTGTCCTGACTGCAAGGGCGCAAGACTTAAACCCGAATCTTTAGCTGTAACGGTTGGCGGTATCAGCATTAAAGAACTTTGTGATATGTCTATTGTCGATGAGCTTGAATTTTTCGATTCTTTAAGCTTTTCCGTAACCGATTCTCAGATAGCAAAACCCATTTTAAAAGAGGTGAAAGCACGTCTTAACTTTCTTAAGAATGTAGGACTCGACTATCTTTCTCTTTCCCGTACGGCAGGAACACTTTCGGGCGGAGAAAGTCAGCGTATCCGCCTCGCAACCCAAATGGGCTCAGCACTAACAGGGGTGCTTTATATTCTTGATGAGCCAAGTATTGGTCTCCATCAAAGAGATAACGAAAAACTTATCGCAACTTTAAAACACCTACGCGACCTTGGCAACACGGTTATTGTTGTTGAGCACGATGAAGATACTATGCGCTCTGCCGACCATATTGTTGATATTGGTCCCGGCGCCGGTATTCATGGCGGAGAGATTGTATTTAACGGCAATTTAGAAGAACTTGAAAAAACAACTAATTCAATTACTTCAGACTATCTTACAGGCAGAAAGAAAATTGAAGTGCCTTCTACTCGCAGAAAGGGTAACGGAAACTTTCTTACCGTTAAGGGCGCGGAAGAACACAACCTTAAAAATGTAACAGTTAAAATACCTTTAGGTGAATTTGTGTGCATAACCGGTGTATCCGGTTCGGGTAAGTCTTCACTTGTTAATGATATTATTTACAAGCATCTTGCAGCTAAACTTAACCGCGCAAAAACATTTCCCGGAAAGTTCAAGACTATTGAAGGACTTGAACATTTAGATAAGGTTATTGATATTTCTCAGGCGCCAATTGGCAGAACACCTCGCTCCAACCCTGCCACATATATAGGTGTATTTAACGATATACGTGACCTTTTTGCATCCACTAAAGATGCAAAGGCTAAGGGATATTCGTCGGGCCGTTTCTCCTTTAACGTTAAGGGTGGTCGTTGCGAAGCCTGTGAAGGCGACGGTATAATTAAAATTGCAATGCACTTTTTACCCGACATTTATGTGCCTTGTGAGGTTTGCGGAGGCACCCGTTATAACCGCGAAACCTTAAGCGTAAAGTATAAGGGAAAAAGTATATATGATATTTTAGAGATGACCATTGAAGAGGGTATGAACTTTTTTGAGCATATCCCGAAAATCCACAGAAAGCTTAAAACCCTTTTTGATGTCGGTCTTGGATATGTAAAAATCGGACAACCTGCAACAACCCTGTCGGGCGGCGAAGCCCAAAGAGTAAAGCTCGCAAACGAACTTGCAAAAAGGGGAACAGGCAAAACGATTTATATTTTAGACGAGCCAACAACAGGTCTTCATACCGCCGACGTTCATAAACTGCTTGATGTTTTAAACAGACTTGTTGAACAGGGCAACACGGTGCTTGTAATCGAACACAATTTAGACGTTATCAAAACAGCAGACCATATTATTGACCTTGGACCCGAGGGTGGTGACAAGGGCGGTACAGTTGTTTGCTCTGGTACACCGGAAGAGGTCGCAAAGTGTGATGCCTCTCATACAGGTAGATTTATCAAAAAGTTATTATAATTAACACATTATTAACCAAATAAAATTAAAAGGAAGTTACAATATGTTTGGTTATATAAGGGCGGCAAAGCCCGAAATGAGAATAAAAGAATATGAACTTTATAAAGCGGTTTACTGCTCGCTTTGTAAAGAGATGGGTAAGACTTATGGCATATTCTCCCGTTTTACTCTAAGTTATGACTTTACGTTTTATGCTCTTCTGGGTATGGCGCTTAAAGCAAATAGCTGTGATGTTCAGCGAAAGTCATGCACATGTAACCCGCTTAAAAAGTGCCAATATTTAAGCGATTTGAATGATATGAAAATGCCTGCCGCTGCATCAATGATTTTATGTTATTTCAAGCTTATAGATAATATAAATGATGAAAAAGGTTTTAAAAGATTTAAATATATTCTTGTAAAACCTTTCATATCATCAGCTTATAAAAAGGCGTCGAAGCTTTATCCGGAGCTTGATAGTATTGCAAAGGAATATATAGAAAATCAAAACCGTGTAGAAAAAGAGAACTGCGATAATATCGATATGGCGGCAGAGCCGACGGCCAAATGCCTTGCAGATATGTTTAAATTACTTAGCAGTGATGAAATAAGTAAACGCTGTCTTGAAAGACTTGGCTATTCGGTTGGAAGATACATCTACATTTTAGATGCCGCGGTTGACCTCGCAGACGATATAAAACTTGGCAGATATAATCCTTTAATAGCAATGAACGAACAAGGCAAATATTCAAAAGAATTTATTGAGGGTCAACTGAATATCTGTGTAGGAGAAGCAGCAAAGGCTTACGAACTGCTTGATATTAAAAAATTCAAAAATATTCTTGATAATCTGATATATCTTGGACTTCAAGATACTTTAAAAAAGGAGCTTAAAATATGAGAGACCCATATGAGGTATTAGGCGTTTCCAAAAACGCAAGTGATGAGGAAATAAAAAATGCCTATCGTACGCTCGCGCGTAAATATCATCCTGATAATTACGCCGACAACCCTCTTTCAGACCTTGCAGGCGAAAAAATGAAGGAGATTAACGAAGCGTATGATGAAATTGTTAATATGAGAAAGGGAAGCTCTGCTAACAGTACAGGCTCACAAAGAGGCCCTGTGCGACCCGAATATGCTCATATTCGCACACTTATTTCAAACAATATGCTCGATGAAGCGCAAAGAAAGCTTGATGAATTCCAAACCAACGAAAGAGATGCCGAGTGGTACTTCTTAAGTGGCTCGGTACTTTACAAACGCGGTTGGTATTCTAACGCATATTCAAGCTTTGCAACCGCTGTAAATATGGACCCTAACAACGCTGAATATAGACAAGCGCTTAATAATATGCAGCGTCACCAGAACGGTTCGTACAGCGGTCCCTACAGAACAGGTTCGAATATGGGCGGCTCTTGCAACTCTTGCGATTTCTGTTCATCGCTTATTTGCGCCGATTGTTGCTGCGAATGTATGGGCGGCGACCTTATTTCTTGTTGTTAGAAGGTGTAACCTTGAAGAATACTGCAAGAATTACTCTCTGTGCTATGATGGCGGCACTGGCTTCTCTTTTTATGCTGACTTCATATTTTCCATACCTTACGTATGCGATTCCTGCTGTTGCTGGTTTGTTTATAATGGTAGCTGTTATAGAAATCAACATAAAATGGGCAACGGTAGCCTACATTTCTTCGGCTGTAATTATCGCTCTTATTGCCGAACCTGAATCTAAAATGCTTTATGTTTTATTTTTTGGATACTATCCCATCTTAAAAGCGGTATTCGAAAAACTTAAAAGCAGAGTGCTTGAATATATTTTGAAGTTTGCGGTTTTAAATACTGCTGTTGTGTTTGCATACGGTGTAGTTGCCGTTTTAATCGGTGTCGATTTGAGCGATATGGGAGATTTTGGGAAATACAGTTCTATTGTTTTGCTTATTGCGGCAAACGTAGTGTTTGTTGTATATGATTTCGCTGTAACTAAAATGGCGCAGTTTTATATGATAAGACTTCATCCACAACTTTCTAAAATTTTAAAAATAAAATAGTTTCGGAGTAAATTATGAAGAAAAAAATCGCCGTTATAGGTGGCGGTGCGGCAGGTTTAATGGCTGCTTATGCCGCGGCAAAAAACGGAAACAATGTAACGGTTTTTGAAAAAAATTCCCGACCTGCGCGTAAGGTAATGATAACGGGTAAGGGAAGATGTAATGTTACCAATAATTGCGATAAAGATACTTTTATGCAAAATACACCTCACGGTGCAAGGTTTATGCATTCTGCTTTTTCTGCCTTTTCATCACTTGATACTATGGATTTTTTTGAAGAAATGGGCGTTCCTCTTAAAACTGAGCGCGGAAACAGAGTTTTTCCCGTTTCGGATAAAGCGGTAGATATTGTCGATGCTTTGGTTTTAGCAATTAGTAAGTATGATGTAAAAGTTGTAAATTCTTCGGTTTCAAATATTATTGCGCAAGATAATAAAATACAAAGTATCGCTTTGGAAAATGGACAAACCCATTTTTTTGATAAGGTAATTTTAGCAACAGGCGGTCTTTCTTATCCTGTTACAGGCTCAACGGGTGACGGTTACAGATTTGCGCAGTCGCTTGGACATACAGTTACCGAGCTTCGAGCGTCGCTTGTTCCAATAATGATAAAGGAAAATTTCTGTTCAAAACTTTGCGGTCTTTCTCTTAAAAATGTAAAACTATCGCTTTATTTAGACGGCAAGAAAAAGCCTGTGTTTTCTGAACTTGGTGAAATGATGTTTACTGATTTTGGTATAACCGGTCCTTTGGTGTTATCTGCGTCTGCTTATATGGATAAAGAGCCTGAACTCTATTCAATAAAGATAGATTTAAAACCTGCTCTTGAAAACGATATGCTCGATAAAAGAATACTTCGTGATTTTTCGGCGCAAACGAATAAAGATTTCATAAATTCTCTTGACGAATTACTACCCAAAAGGCTTATATCGGTGATTGTTAATAATACGGGTATAGACCCAAGAAAAAAGGTCAACAGTCTGACGAGAGAAGAACGACAAAGGCTTATTAAAGAAATTAAAGAAATGAACCTTTCGGTTTTACGACTTCGTCCAATAGAAGAGGCGGTAATTACTTCGGGCGGAATTAAACTCAAAGAAATTGACCCCGTAACAATGCAGTCCAAAATAGTAGACGGACTATATTTTGCAGGGGAAATAATAGATGTAGACTGCTTTACGGGCGGTTTTAATCTACAAGCGGCATTTTCAACCGGTTATCTTGCCGGAATATCAGTTTAGAGGAGAAATATTATGATTAATATTGCAATCGACGGTCCTGCAGGCGCAGGCAAAAGTTCACTCTCAAAACTTCTTGCCAAAGAGCTTTCTTACATATATGTAGATACAGGCGCTCTTTATCGCGCGGTAGGTCTTAAGTTTTCACGTATGGGCTTTGATACAGAGCTTAAAGGAGATATTGATACAATTCTTGAAGATACAATGCTCGATATCCGTTTTGTTGACGGCGCACAAAGAGTGTTTTTAGATGGGGAAGATGTTTCTGATGACATTAGAACTCCAACCGCTTCAATGATGGCTTCTGCTGTTTCGGCAAAACCTGTTGTACGTGAATTTTTACTCGGTATGCAAAGAAAACTTGCCGAAAAAAACAATGTTGTTATGGATGGAAGAGATATAGGTACGGTAATTCTGCCAAATGCACAGGTTAAAATTTTTCTTACTGCCGATGTCGAGGTTAGAGCAGAGCGCCGTTATAAAGAACTTCTTGAAAAGGGTCAAGAAGTTGATTTTAATGAAGTTCTTGAAGACATGAAAATCAGAGATTATAACGATTCTCACCGTCCTATTGCACCGCTTAAGCAGGCTGATGACGCTGTTTTAGCAGATACAACCAATTTAAGTTTTGATGAATCCTTAGAACTTCTACTCAAAATTACAAAGGAAGGAATATCCGCTTAATGAAACCTTTTTATCGTTTTGCGAGGGCGATAATTTACCCGTTTTTTCTCATTTTTCAGCCTATAAAAGTTATTGGCAGGGAAAATATTCCCGAAAAAGATGCTTTTATTCTTTGCTGTAATCATACCTCAATGAGTGACCCGTTCTTTAAAATTGCAATCTTTAAAAGACAGATTCACTTTATGGCAAAGGCTGAGCTTTTCAAAATAGGCATAGTCAGAGCGGTTTTAAATTCTGTGGGCGCCTTTGCTGTTGACAGAGGTAAAGGTGATATTGGCGCTATTAATCAAGCTAAACAGCTTATAAAGGAAGGTAAAATTCTTGGAATTTATCCCGAAGGTACAAGATATCCTGAAGGCGCGCCCCGAAAGGCAAAGTCGGGAATTGCTTATATTGCTTTAGACACTAAAGCCAATATACTTCCTGTAAGCGTTTACCGCGAAGGCAAATACAAACCCTTTAAAAAGACAACAATTCGTATCGGTCAGCTTATAAAATACAATGATATTGTGGATGAAGAAGCGACCAACCGCGCTAATATGAAAAAAATTGTAGATAGAGTAACGCTCGATATTACAAATTTATGGGAGATGAAACATTGAAAATCACATTAGCTGAAACTGCGGGCTTTTGCTTTGGAGTAAAGCGCGCGGTAGATATGGTTTACGAATTGTGCGAAAAAGGGGAGAAGGTCTGTACACTCGGCCCAATAATTCACAATGCGCAGCTTGTTGCCGACCTTGAACAAAAAGGGGTTCGCGTGGTTGAAAATGTTTGTGACGTAAAGGCGGATGAAACTCTTGTTATTCGTTCACACGGCGTTCCTGAAGAGGTTATGAAAGCTGCTGAAAACTTAAGCGTAATAACAATTGATGCGACCTGCCCGTTTGTTGCTAAAATTCATAAAATTGTGAAAGAAGCATCAAAAAAAGGCGAAACGGTACTTATTGCGGGAGACCCGTTGCATAAAGAAGTAATAGGAATAGTTGGACACGCCTCAGGAAAGGTTTTTGTCTTTGAGGATGAAAAATCGCTTGAAAAACTTCTTGAAAACAATCCTGAAATTAAGAATGAAAGGGTTTGTGTGGTCGCTCAAACCACTTTTAATAAAACAATTTGGGCAGAATGTGAAAAAATATTAAAAAAATACTGTACAAATCAAAGTATTTTTGGTACAATATGTAACGCTACCTCTATGAGACAGGCCGAAGCCGACGAATTATCACAAAAATGTGATGCAATGGTGGTTATTGGCGGTCAACATAGTTCCAATACAAAAAAGCTTTACGATGTTTGCAAGGTAAATTGCGAAAAAACGCTTCTTATCGAAACTGCGGCTGAGTTAAATGCCGAGTTTTTTGTTGGAACTGATAACATAGGTGTAGTTGCCGGTGCATCGACTCCGGCGGCAATTATTAAGGAGGCTATTAAAACCATGACAGAAATTTTAAATCCGGTTGAAGAACAAGCCGAAGCAGCAGAAGTTGTTCAAAAATCTTTCGAGGAAATGACAGACGAAGAGGCTTTTGAGGCATCTCTTGACAGCCTTAATTCCGACAAAAAGGTTAAGGGTGTAGTTGTACAGGTTACCCCGTCGGAAATTTTAGTTGATTATAACAGAGGTCTTACTGGCTATGTAAGTATCGATGAATATTCATACGACCGCAATGTTGATTTAACCAAGGAAGTAAAGGTTGGCGACGAGCTCAATCTTATCATTATGCGCACAGACGATATGGAAGGCACTGCAATGCTTTCTAAGCGTCGCTACGATGCAATTGCCGGTTGGGACAAAATTGTTGAAGCTAAAGAAAACGGTGAAATTCTCACAGGCACAGTTTCCGAGGTTGTTAAGGGCGGTGTTGTTGTTATCACAAACGGCATACGCGTATTTATTCCCGCTTCTCAGGCAACCCTTTCAAGAAACGATTCTTTAGAAGAACTTAAGGGTCAGGAAGTAAACTTCCGTATTATTGAAATCGGCCGCAGAAGAAGAGTTATCGGTTCTATCCGTTCTATCCTTCGCGAACAGAGAAAAGAAGAAATGGCTAAATTCTGGGATGAAATCAGCGTTGGCGATAAGTTCACAGGTACCGTTAAGTCCTTAACCGGCTACGGCGCTTTCGTTGACCTTGGCGGTGTTGACGGTATGATTCACATTACCGAGCTTTCTTGGCAGAGAATTAAGAATCCTTCCGAGGTTGTTTTAGTTGGCGATACTGTTGAAGTATTTGTTAAGGCAGTAGACAAGGAAAAGAGAAAGATTTCTCTCGGCTACAAGAAGGAAGAAGAAAATCCCTGGACCATTTTCCAGAACAACTACAATGTAGATGATGTTGTTAAGGCTACTATTGTTAGCATGACAACCTATGGTGCATTCGCTCGCATCATACCCGGCATTGACGGTCTTATCCATATTTCTCAAATTGCGGATAAGCATATTGCTAAGCCTCAGGACGAACTCACTGTTGGTCAGGAAGTTGAAGCAAAGATTATTGCTGTTGACTCCGAAAAGAAGAGAG
>JAZLEK010000030.1:0-17998 GCA_045615225.1 Acutalibacteraceae bacterium
CCTCTTCAGCGGCGCGCTTTGCAGCCATTTCTGCTTCCTGAGCAGCCTTTAACTGTTCTAAAATTGCCATTTGGGCAGCAAGATTCTGGTCCTTTTTAGCCTGTTTTGCTTTTTCTACCACTTCACGAGCTGCCTGACCCATTTCAAAGTATGCCTTGAAGTTTTTAACGGCATTCTTTTGTGTTAAGGCATCAAATAAAATATTTGTTTCCTCTTCGGTAAGAGATGCGCCAGATTTTTTCTCTGCGCCTGTATAATCCTTGATAATAGCCGAAATGTCCTTTACTGCAATGCCAAAATCTGTTGCAGCCGAATTAATTTTATATTTGAAGTTTTCTATCATTGGCTATTCCTCCTTAAATCTTCATAATTGCTTCGGCAAAACCGCCGTCATTTACTGCCACTATTCCGCAGTTTTTTCCAACCCTTTTTGAAAGGTCGGCGGTTGATATGCCGCTTAGTATTAAAACTTTGATATTTTGTTTATCTGCTTTAAACCTCAGCTCTTTTACGCTTTTTTCGGAAATGTCGGCGGCGGCAAGCACAAGCTTTGCTTTGCCCGACTCGGTTGCAAAGGTTGTAGCATGGGTGCCAAAGCTTAGTTTTCCCGCTTTTGCGGCAAAACCTAAAAGAGAAAGTATTTTTTCACTATTCACCTTTAAGCTCACCCTCTATGCTTAGTTTTACTTCTTCCGAAATGTTTTCGCCAAAGGCTCTGAAAAACGCCTTTTTCTTAACGGCGAGATTAAAGCAGTCTAAGTTTTTGCATATATAGGCCCCTCTGCCGTTTTTGCGGCCGACAAGGTCTAAAGATATATCACCCTCGGGAGATTTAACCACGCGGACAAGCTCACTTTTTTCTTTCATTTCCAAACATCCGCAGCACTGACGCATAGGTATTTTTCTTTGCTTCATAATTTACCTCCCAATTAAAACTTGATTATTCGTCTTCTCCGTAGAAGCCGCTTTCGGGGCGGATGTCTATCTTCCAGCCTGTAAGCTTAGCGGCAAGGCGAACATTCTGACCCTTGTTGCCGATAGCAAGAGAAAGCTGTGAATCGGGAACGGTTACCTTTGCAGCTTTGGGGTCTTCGCTTATGATTTCAACAGAAACGACCTTTGAAGGAGAAAGAGCTTCGCCAATGAATGCGGCAGGGTCGTCGGAATATTTAACGATGTCGATTTTTTCTCCTGCAAGCTCTTCTATAATTGCGTTAACACGGGCGCCCTTAGGACCGATACAAGCGCCGACAGGGTCGATTTCACTGTTAGCCGACCAAACTGCAAGCTTTGTTCTTGAGCCTGCTTGACGGGAAATGCCCTTTATTTCAATAGTGCCATCGAAAATTTCGGGAACTTCGGTTTCGAAAAGGCGCTTAACAAGACCGGGATGGGTACGGGAAAGCATAACCTTTGTGCCTCTTTCGGTTTCTTTAACGTCTACAACGTAAACCTTAATGTGGTCGCCCTCGTGAAGTTCTTCTTCGGGAACCTGTTCGAGCCTCGGCAGGGTTGCTTCGTTTTTACCGATTGTAACAGCGGCGTTGCCTGTTTTGGGGTCTATGCGCTGAACAACGGCGGTAAGTAATTCGCGGTTGTGGGATTGGAACTCAGATAAGGTCTGACTTCTTTCAACATCGCGGATACCCTGACGGATAACGTGCTTTGCTGTGGTTGCCACAATTCTTCCGAACTGTCTTGTGTCCATCTCGATTTCAACAAATTCGTCCTTAACCTTTGCCTTGTACTGAGTTTTGGCTTCGTCGCGAAGTATTTGAATTCTTGGGTCTTCAACCTCTTCAACAATATCTTTGCGAAGAGTTACCTTGAAAATTTCGTTTTCACAGTCGATAATACATTTGATGTTTTCGGTTGTGCCATAGTCCTTACGAAGAGCGACAACAATAGCGGCAGAAATTTTTTCTGCAATATATTCTGCAGGAATTCCCTTTTCTGCTTCCATTATTCTGAGCGCTTCAAAAAATTCTTTTGCCTGATTCTTGTTTGATTTTGCCTTAGCCATTTTGTCTCAATTCCTCCAATATGTTTATTTGTAAATTAATCTATATCATCAAGTCGGCAGGAAGAAATTTCACTTCTTGCAAACTCTAATTCCGAGTTTTCGGCGGTAAGTATTACCTTTTCCTTATTGCCTGATTTTAAAACGCCGCTAAATTCCTTAACGCCGTCTTTTGCCTTATAAAGCTTTATTTTGATTTTTTCACCGACCATAGCTTCATAATGCTCATCCCTTGTGAGCTCGCGTTCAAGCCCGGGGGAACAAACCTCCAAATAGTAGGAGCGGTCTATTGGGTCGGCTTCATCTAAAATCGGGTCAACAGCGTGGTGGACATTTGTGCAATCATCAATAGATATGCCGTTTTCACTATCAATTATAATTCTTAAATACCAATTTGCGCCCTCTTTAACAAAACGGACGTCCCAGAGCGATACATTCTGTGCCTTTACCGTTTCCTCCACTAAAGAGAACACCTTATCAGCTACTCCTGCCAATAAAATCATCCTTTCCTTTAATAAGGTTTTTACAAAAAACGAAGAGCGGGCGCTTTGCCCACTCTCCTTTTAGTCAAATATCTTACATTGGTAGTATAACCTATAACATTAAAAAAATCAAGTCTTTTTTATTTAATAGAGAAAGCGCTCCCGAATTGATTCTTAGTCCTCCATTTGTCTGCCTAAAAATTCGGCGGCAGAAAGCACAAGCTTTATATCGCTGTCACTCGCCTTTTCGCCTGTGTCGTTCACAAAAAGCACTGCCCCGCCTACATCACCGTGGGCAATTATGGGATATGCCGCGGCAACGGCAAGTCCGCTTCCGTCTACAGCAACAATTCCATCACCGCCCGTATATTTTGCCCTTTCCTTAATAAGCGACTGCAATGCTTCTGAAATTTCTTTGTTCAGAAGCTCTTTTTTATGCGGTCCCGCCGCCGCAATAACAGTATCCTCATCGCAAATCACCGCCGTATGTTCGGTGCCCTTTGAGAGCGCCTCGGCGTAATCCTCGGCAAAGCTTGACAGCTCCCCTACCGGCGAATACTTTTTAAAAATAACCTCGCCCGATGCCCCTGTGTAAATTTCAAGCGGTGTGCCCTCGCGAATTTTCATCGTTCTGCGAATCTCTTTTGGAATAACCACACGACCAAGGTCATCAATTCTTCTAACTATTCCAGTGGCTTTCATATATACATTTCTCCTTAAATTACAAATTGTGTTGTTATTATCTGTAACTTACGGAGAAATATACCGCATAGATTTACTTTTGAAGTGAAATATGATATAATAAATTAAAGGCGGTGAAACGATGCAACAAGTATATCCATTTTTCATTTTTCTCTCAGTTGTCGGCTTGATAGTGAGCCTAATATATGTTTACATTCACACCAAAGAAAAAAACAAAAATCCGTATTTTTTGATTTCTGCAATTATTTGGTTTTTGATTCCTGCTTTAATGGCAACAGGAATGTTGCTGAATTCAGAAAAACTAATCGTTTCTGCATTACTTTTGCCAATTAGTTTATTTATGATTGTCACTTCCATTGAGCATTTTGTTAGGTACAAAAAGTGCACCATTATAGTTTCTGCAAAATGTGTTTCGTTTGAAACAAGAGGCCGATACGGTTATTACTATGCTCCACAATTTTCGTACAATTACAACGGAAAAACAATATTGGTATATAGTTTCTCATCTTATCTCAAAAGAAAATTTAATAAACTTTTTGAAATCAATAACACATACGATATATTTATCAACCCAGAAAATCCAAATCACTGTGTAGATAAAAGATGTTTTCCTATAAGCACTATTTTTGTTTTGATTTTTGGGATAATATTTCTAGTTTTCGGCACATTTGTAGTAATATTTATTTAACATAAAAGCGAGGGGAAATTCCCCTCGCTTTTTTATATGGTGCTGTGTTTTGTGTAATCGGAGTATTCCTCACATATTAAACATTCAGTTCCTGAACGGAATTATTTGTGAAGTCAACCGTAATTTTGTGTTGTTCTGAGTTTTTGCAGACAACAAACGTTGCTAATCCCGTTCCCTGTACCTTAGCGACAGAGCCGTCAAGAGATACTACTTCGTTTTCATCACTTTCGGGATAAACCGCAACGTCACCGCAGGCTGTTACCTTAACCAACTGTCCCCAAGCAACAGGAACATCGTATGCGGTATTGCCCAGTATAATCTTTCCTACGCCGTCGGGATTTTCTTTATGCCAGTCGGTAGCAATGAAATAGATGTCGCGACTGTTACCGTTTTCAAAAACAGTAAACTGAATATTTCTGTTGCCCTCGGCATATATCGCTTCCTTTTCAAGACAGTCGGGTGTAAGTTTGCTTAACGTATCAAGATAAGCGAGTTCTACTGCTTTTACGCCGGCATATTCCTTTGCATTAACGAAGTAGACATAACCGTCGCCAACCTTTTTAACCGTAACCAAAGGTCTGTTTGAATCGGTATATAAAAGCACATCATCATATTCAATATCTTCGCAAACTCTAACCGGATAGGAACGGTAGGTATCTTCTACAAACTTTCTTTCTTTGCCGTCTAAATAGGTATGGTCATACGATAATATCTTATCTTGTTCATTCGTAACCGAAAGCTGCGGCCAGCCCAAAACTAACTTTCCGCCCTGTGTTACATAAGCCTTGAATTTTTCCATATCTTCCGCTTCGGCTTTATTGTATCCTGCTGCTACGAGTAAACGATATTTAGAAAATTCCTCCGCTTCAATAGGAATAATATCCACATTTCCGTGAGGAGTTCCGCTGTAATAGCCGAGTTCTTCGTTCGGAGCGTTATAAACATAAATCGCTTTTAACACACTTTTTGGATAGAAATATTTAATAACTTCCCAAGCATTATTTGTGTCATCATTGCCCCAATTGTAGTTGCGGCCAAAACAACCCCAACCGTCATATCTGCCGCTGACAAATGCAATAGGTGTATAGAACTTACCGCGGCGGGTATGAGAGGAAATGTATTTGTATAAATCCTGTTGCTGAATGGTGTGGTTTTCACAGGCAGGGCTGAATCTATGGTGGAAATTATAGAATTCCTCCAAGCGCCAAAGTCCCTCTTCGGTATTTATTTCATCAATACCCTGCATATAGCTTATATAGAGCGCCAGACGGTATCTGCGATAACGCGACTCTGCATCGTGAGGCATTGAAGACCATTGAACCGCATGGTGAGCGCCCATTGTTCCGCCATATACACTATTCGCGCCGCGCAGCGCTGCAACGGTAACCTCGGTGGGCTGATACATCAGCTCGGCTCCAAGCCAAGTATAGCCTGCCTGATAAAAATATTTGAAAAGGGTGGTAGGACCGGTGTGACGCAATTTACCCTTTCTGGTATCTTTCAGTCTGCTCATAAAATGTTCGGCACAGCCCTTCATATTGTCGGGCCAATCGTATGTGCGGAAAAGGAATTGCGCATCGTTGGTGTAAAGTATATTCTCAGGAATATATCTATTGTACATTCTTTCGTTATGTTTTCTGTTCATTCTGAGGAAAAGGTCATAGAACATCTGCTTAGAAAGATTATTAGTGAAATTTCTTACTCCCCAATAGAAATATTGACCATCGAACTCGTGAGTCTGACGACCAAGACAATGTTCGGTGTCAAGTTCTTCAACCGTCGGATTAGCGTCGCAACCGGGAAGCTCGCGGCCGTCAAGCATATGAGAATAGTAAATACCCATAGAGTCAAGGAATTTTGCGATTTTTTCGTAAAGACCCGCCTCCGGTACTCTTGTTCCGTTCCAACGGTAGGTAGGTCTGATTGTAAGCAGATTTCCTACATGACTGGATAAATACCATTTTAAATAGTTAGAAACGCTTGTTTCATTGACCGGTATGTAAATCAAATCTCCCGTACCTGTGATAACGCCGTCGTTTTCACGAATGACACATCTTGGAATCTTAACTTCCTCACCGTTTATGGTGAAAACAAGGTCGTTGCAGGGAGTGTTGCAGACAAAGCGCACAGCATTAAGTCCGTCGTTTTGAAGTGTTGCTTCGCCTACAAGGGAAACCAAGGAAGAATCTACCACTACGCTGTCTCCTTTTTTGCCTTCGACACATATAGCGAATTCTTCTCCCGCAGTAATGTTTTCGGGAACGGCCGCAACAAAACCTGTTTGTTCGGTTATAAAGCCCCATTCCCTTATAATATATCCCGCAGCATCGCGATAATCTGAAGTACAGGTAAAGGTAATGGTATTATCACCCGAATGAATAACGCCTTCGGGAAGTGTTAGCTCGGTTTCGGAAAATCTGTGGCAACGTTCAAATATTTCGCCGTCGAACACAGTTTCATCATTTATTTCAACCTTAAAGCCTATCCACTCTATCTTGGAAAGATTTTGACCCATCCAGTTCACATTGTGACTGTCTTCGGTATGTGGCAGGAATTGACCCAAAAGATTAAACTTATTATCGGAATAAAATTGCGGCGATTCAAAGTAAACTTCGCCTTCGTAATCTTCTCCCTCAACATAATAGCAAATATTTGCAATATTATCACAATCTAAAACAAGCTTTTCCTCAAGCTTCTGCCAATCATAGCTGCCCTCGGGAATATCAATTGTAAACTCTAAGTCGGGCTTTCCTGCTGTAGAATAGTCTGATACTCCGTCCTTCTTTAAACGAACCTCAACGCATACTTGCAAATATCCGTAAACCTTGAGATTTTGCGCCTTGGCGGATACGCCGAACCACCAATTATCCGTACAATCATTAAGAGTGAACATCGGGGTGTGGAAAGGTGTTACTATTTTCTTAAAGGCAATCTTTGGATATTCACAGCGCCCACCCGAAAGGTCAAGACAAAATCTGTCCCTGTTTGCTACATCACTGCGAAGCGAATCGTCTATTCTGCGATACAGCATCTCATAATCGATTTCTGTTTTCCAACCAAAAGAAATATTGGTTTCTCCTGTAAAAAACAATCTTTTAGCCGTCTCGTGCCCATCGCCGCAAAAGGTATAGGTTACACTTTTTGTAGGTCTGATGCAGTCATAGATATCGGTCATCAACTGATTATACTTTTCAAAAGACATTTTTCACACTTCTTTCTTAAATAATTGTAATTTCTTATACGTTTATTATTTTCAGATTGACAATAAACCTTACTGCTATTATAATTTACACTAGATTTTTTGTAAATATGAAATTTAACAATAATATAAATATTCTACACGAACAGGAGATTAAAATGACATCCTTTACAAATCACGATGAGACAAAAACAAAAGAGTTACTGCCTATTTACATATCCACGGTGGGAGTTAACAACCTTCAGAGAAAAATGGACCGCCCTAATGGTTCTGATTTTCACCACATTATGTTTATAGAGGAGGGCGAGGGCGTTTTTGAAACTCCGTCAGAACGATATATTCTTTCAAAAGGCACTATCGTCTTTTTCAAAAAAAGATTGCCCATTTGCTACTATGGTAACTCGTCTGATTTTAAGACCGCTTGGGTTACGTTTGACGGATTTGCCGTTGAAAACGTGCTTAAATATTTCGGTTCTGCCGACTTCTCGTTCATAGAAAATTCTTCGCTCTATTCCAAAATTGTATTATGTAATAATTTGATTAAAAAGTTAGATGCCGAAGAAAAACTTTCAAAGGCAGTTTATGATTTATTTATTTCTTATTTCGTAGAATTCGAGAAATCCCAGAGGTCAGGACAGATTGCAATCGCAAAACAATATATTGAAGAAAATTACACAAAGGATATTTCGGTTGCAGATATCGCCAAAGCCTCCGGAATATCGCAATCTCTGCTTTACAGGCTTTTTAAGCAGCAAGAAAAACGCACCCCCATAGAGGTTCTTAGAACTATACGGATTCAAAATGCAAAGAATCTGCTTTTATCCGACATGGCATATAAAATCAGTCAAGTCGCTAAGTTGTCAGGATTTTCAGATACTGCATATTTTTGCAAGGTTTTCAAAAATGAAACCGGAGTTTCTGCTAATACCTTCCGAAAATCACACTAAATTAATTTGTTTGTTGGGGTTTTGTTAAAACCCGATTGACAGGAACTATGTGGTATGTTATAATTTTTCTAGCAAGATTGCTAAAAATTTAACAAACTTAAGGAGTGCATTACTATGGCAACATCTAAAGTGGCTTATCTCGTTAAGCCGAAAATCGTTGACGGCGTTGAGGGCGAGGCTATCGTTGAGCTTCGCGACATCGAAATCCCTACTCCCGGTCCCGGTGAAATTCTTGTTAAGGTTGAGGGCTGCGGCATCTGCGGTACCGACGTTCACGAATACCGTTACAATCCTTTTGGATACAAGGAAATCGTTCTTGGTCACGAAGGAACCGGTGAAGTTGTAGCTATCGGCGAAGGCGTTACCACCGACACCAAGGGCGACCCCATCAAGGTTGGCGACAAGGTTGTTACCTCTGTTCTTCTCTGCGGCGAATGTGATTATTGCCGCCGTTATCCTGAACTCCCCAACCTCTGCGCAGGTCTCGGCGTTTACGGTCTTATTGAAGATGATGCAGAGCATCATAACAACGGTTGGTTTGCTGAACATATCCTTGTTCGTAAGAACTCCTCTATTTTCGTAGTTAACGGCATGAGCGTTGACGAAAGAATGCTTATTGAGCCCGCTTGTGTATGTGTTCACTCCTGGAACCGTGCTAAGTCCACCAATATCATTAATTTCGGCTCTACCGTACTCGTTCAGGGCTGCGGACCTATCGGTCTTATGCAGATTGCAGTGCTTAAGGCTGCAGGTGTTGTAAACATCATCGCTGTTGATGGTGTCGAGTCCCGTCTTGCTCTTGCAAAGGAAATGGGTGCTACTGCTGTTATCAACTTCAGAGAGCTTAAGACCATTGAAGAGCGAGTTGCTAAGGTTCAGGAATTAACCCACGGCTTCGGCGCAGATTTCGTATTCCAGTGCACAGGCGTTCCTCAGGCTGCAGCTGACGCTTACAAGTATGTTCGTCGTGGCGGCGGATATTGCGAAATGGGCTTCTTCGTAAATGCAGGTGAATGCACAATGAACCCCCACTTCGACCTTTGCAACAAGGAAATCACACTTGTTGGTTCTTGGGTTTACAGCGCTAATGAATATATCGAGACTCTCGGCTTCATCACAAAGGCAAGAGAAATGGGTATTCCTGTTGAAAAGCTCGTTACCGACCATTACCCCTTAGAGCAGTATGTTGACGCTATGGAAAAGAATATTTCCTTAACCGGCGTTAAAATTGCTATTGTAATGGAATAATTAAGCATAAAATTAAGCGAGGTGAAATTCACCTCGCTTTTTTATTTTATTCAACTTTTAAAATCTCGTTTTTGAAGTCGCCGACCCATTTGTTGTTATCAACGTCATAGTCTACACAGTAACGAAGGTTGATTCTGGCCTTGTCTGGCTCATTTCTTTCATAGGCGGGGCTCTTAAAGATTAGGTTATCTTTAAAGGTGAGTCCCTTGCAGGAATATCCGTAGAGTACGGGGGTATCGGACGAATCGAAGGTGTTGCCGATAATTCTGATATTTTTGTGGAATGGCTTTTCTCTATCGGGTTCGGGAATTGTGGGGCAAATGCTTATCATTCCCTGACAAAATTCATAAACAGAGGTTAGGCAAGCGTGGGTGAAGACGTTGTTTTTGATTGTTAGGTCACCGACCTCACCCGATTCGTACCAATTGTTAGCATCACCCGGAACAAGAATTGCCGCACCTGAAGATTCAAAATAGTTATTTTCAATTACGGTTGTTTTTGGGGTAGATACGAGTATTCCGCGCGCACGACAGCTGCCGAAACGGTTGTTTCTGCAAACAAATTCACAGGTGTTTGTGAGGTTGTCGAGGGCAAGTCTTCCTGCATTTATGAGGGCAACTATTTCATCGCTTAAATTTTCCTTAAATTCAACCAAAACGGTATCACGGGAAAGCACCTTATAGGACTTAGCCTTTGCGGTGGCAACCCTTGACATATTGGGGCGGTCAATAAAGGCAATTTCGTCGCCATCCTCTGCCCAATAGTCGAAGCCCATTGCCTGAGGATGCTTATAATGGCAAACTATTGTTTTGCTGTCCTTTAGCTCATCACCCGTAATAGAGCAACCGTGAACATTTATGGGGTCATCCATAAGTCCGATAAAGGAGCAGTCGGTAATTTCCACCTTGCCCTTGTTACAGGTAATATGCATACCGTCATCTCTGCCGTTTGTGACAAATCTACCAAGACTTCTGTCGGGCAGGAAACACATTCTGCTATAGGTCATATTTTCACAGAACTGTGAAAGACAACCAAGTCCGCCGCAACAATGAACAGTAATGTTATCGAAGGTTATATCCTTACATTTTTCGGTAAAAATGCCTGCGTGGTATCTTTCGTTATGGCGAAGAACTACAATATCGCCAATTTCGGTTTTTGTGGGGCGATGGAGATAAAAACGATAGACATCCTTTTCATCGGTTGCTCCAACCGATTTTGTCCAGAAGCAGTCGGCAGTATTTCTGCGGACGGTACGGAAATGAGGTTCAAAAATAATCGGGCTTTGGAAAAGGGTGTACCACTCCCCTGCGCCTACATCAAACTCGATTTGGTCTCCGTTTAATCTGTGGGGGAAGCTCTCAGATGAAACATAAAGGTCTACATATTCATCGGTTACCGCTTTTACTATTCCTTCGGCAACGAGAGGCTTTTTCCAGTTGAAGGTTAAATCTTTAACCGAAATGTTTTCGCAGTGGTCAAGGGTAAGAGGTTGCATATGACCCTCAAACCAAAATTTTGCGCCGTTTCCCTCAATAGCGCAATTTTTCATATTTTTCATAAAAGCGCCGAGGGTACGAAGAGGCAGATGTGTAGTATTGGAAAGGTTATAATCGAACTTTAACTCCTCTTTTGGAGAAAAGAAATAATCCCCTTCTTCAAAAACGAAGGTTGTATTTTCTTTGTTTTCACTAAACAACTTAAATAAGGCAAGTGTAATATCCGTATTTTTAGGAATTCCGTTTTCGCTCAGAACGATTCTATTCATAAATTTCTCCTTAATATATGTGCTTTTCGGCTCTTCGGGGATTTCGCGCCCTTTGATAATATTTATACCATATTTTAACAGATATAGCAACAAAAAAAGCAGCCAAGATTTCTCTTGGCTGCTTTCTTTTGCTGTTTATCAGGCAATTAAATTGCTGAGTGCTACAAGGTCGCAAACGTCAACGTCTCCGTCGCCGTTTATATCAGCATTTTCTACTGCTGTGCCACAAATAACGTGCTGACGAACTATTGCAAGGTCTGCGCCGTCAACAAAATTATCACCGTTGAGGTCACCTATAACCTTTTCAGGTACGGTGAGTTCTACGGGGGTGCTGTACCGAAGCTTTGAGCTTACGGTAAGTCCGAGAGCAACATAAAGTGTTGTATCTCCGGAAATGTCAGCTATTGCACCTGTGTACTGTGTATAAGTTACACCATCGGTGCTATAGTAAATATTTGCTGTACTTGGGCCTGTCTTTATGAGTACAACATTGTTCTGATTATCACGCTCTGCGGAAATGCTTGTGTTTCGGAAATCATATTTCTTTGCGCTTGAATGTATCCAACCCTTTGTAGTGGTTGTTCCTTCCAGAATGAGTGTTGTACCCGAATTACAAAACCAAGCCGATGTAGTTTTGCAAGACATTACAGAGAAATTATTATCAAAAACTTCCATATATTCCAAAATTGTTTCGGATTTATCTGTGAAAAGTTCCAAGATATACTCCCCCCTATCGTAATATTAGCACCGCAAAATCAAAAGGTCAACGATAATGTAAAAAATCACATAAAATACATAAAAAAAGACACTGTTTTTTGTTAATATGAAAAAACCCAACAGTAAAGCAAGATAAGCACTTTACTGTTGGGTTTTGGTATTATATTGTTTCTTAGTCAAGGATTATATTACAAATTTTATCGATATCTTCGGCGCCAAGGTCGGCATATCGATTAAAACAACGTTGTTAGTAATTTTAAAATCAGCCCTTATACACATACCAAAGCATATCGGTCATATCGGCATAAAGGTCTTTAATCTCCTTAGGCACCCCTTCTGTACGAATATAACCGCATTTATCGTAAAAACGCACAGCTCGTGCATTGTGTAAGGAAACACACCAATAAATGCTTTTAAGGCCGATCGATTTTATGCCAAGCTCTAAAATTTCTTTCATCCCAAATTTGGAGAAGCCCTTTCCCATGGCGCAGGCGCGCACGGTTACCGCAAATTCAGCAAAGCCGAGGGTTTTATCAATATGCTTAAGACTTACGGTGCCCATATACTCATCATTGTCGTCGGCAACAGCGAGATGGAGGTTTGTTTCATCTGTGTTGCAAGCGGCGATGAAGTTTTCACAATCGGTTATGGTTTTTTCCGCAAAATTTGCGCTTAAATGCTCTACAACATCCTTGTTATGCATCCACTCAAGCATAAGGGGCGCATCTTTGAGTTCAAGTTTTCTGAGTTTCATAAAAAACCACTTTCTATTTTTTTCTTTCAAGCTTTGCTTTAATGATATTAATAAAATAACCAGCCTCTTCAGAACGAACCGTTAAAACCAAGATAACAACACAGGCTGAAACTGCGGCCAAAACAAGTTTAATAACCAAACCCACAAAGCCGGTTGGCAAAAATTCAAACAATAGGGTTAGCAAAGCACACATAACTACAGTTAGCATAAACCATTTAAGTTGCGTTAACCAGTATTCTGCACTGCTGCGTTTTAAGGATTTTTTAAACAGAAGATACGGTTCGCGCCAAAAATAAGTTATAATTCCACTGAAGCAGGTGCCTATTAACACACCAATTACGCCAAACTTTATTGCAAGCACAATAGAAACTATTAAATTTACGATACTTTCAATTAACGGTCTTATTTTATCCAGTGAAAACAATTCGTAACTATAGATAAAGTTGTTAACCGTCATTCTGCTTGTTTGAAGATAGTGCTGCAAACATATTAAGGCAACTACACCTTGTGAAAGCAAAAAACTTTCATCTAACCAAACCTTAATAAAAGGATTAAGCAAGGTGTAAAGGCAAATGGTGGAAAAACTTGTTATACACATGTTTACATATAGAATCCGCTTAAGCATCGTATACGAATCTTCTTTAGATTCTGTAATGGCATAATTTGTGATGGTTGGTACAAGCGATGACATTATTTTAAGTACAAAGCCCGTTACAGCAGAAACTATCATGGAGTAGTTTGAATATATTCCAACAGCTATTAAGCTTACAAATTTTGAAATAACAACATTGTCGGTGCTGGTAACTAAGATGGTTCCTATTTTGTGACACAGTAAACCGGTTGTGTTTTTATATATTTGATTTTTCTCGCTTTTTTCTATTTTGTTTTTGCCTTTAAAGAAGTTCTTATATTTTTTTGTAATATAAAAACTAAATAAAAAGTTAAGGGAAATTGTGGTTAGTATATCGGCAGCTAATACCGTTTCAAAATCGCGGCTTATATAAAGCACCACGATTTTGACAATGCTTCCAACGATAAAAAGTCCGCTTGAGAAAAACGAAACATAGTGAACACGCCCGTCTGCCATTAAAAGGGACTGTTTATAAACAAACAAATAGCTTGCAACACTATTAATTACAAATAAAAAATAAACCTTTGCAAGACTTACATCCTGCGGAATCTCCGAAACATTAACTATTGAAGTTATAAACGGATAAAAGCAAAGACCCAACGAAAAAACAATGAGGGCGATTATTAAGTAAACTTTCTTATAAAAGTTTATAAGAGCAGTTATGTTTTTAGAATTTTTTTCTGCAAAAGCTTTATATAAATTATACTGAATAGCGGTTCCTATACCAAGCTCTGCCATGGAGAAAAGTTGAAGCACATTGGAAAACAATCCGTTTATTCCTAAATACTCTTTGGAAAGAATCATAAGAAAGAATGTTCTGTAAGCAAAACTTCCCAAAATCTGAACAAGTTGTTGTATTATCCCCGAAGCGCTTGCCATAAAAGCGCCCGACTTTCTTGATTTTGCATTATAATACATTTTTCACTTCCTATATATCTCGTTTTACCGATTTATCAAACGGTTTTTGAAAGCGCACCAAAAAAGGTATAATATCAAGTAAAAAGTTTTTTCCTTGAACAAGAGTTTAAGTTTGGTTTGGTCTTCCTTATCAAAGCAAACAAAATCATCCCACGTGAAAAATTCCTTTGCCCGCATTTCTCGGGCAAACTTCTTAATTCTTTTATATTTATACACATAGTCAGACTTGTTTGTTCTGCCAAATTCTTGAGCTATCCCTAAAAGGAAAAAATGAATATAGTTAAATGCTAAACACTTTTTAACTTTTGTGCTTTTTTTTGCAAGTTCGCACTCGGTCATAAGTCTATCATACACAACATTTAGATCGTTTATTTGGTTTTTATAATACGACCGAGTTATAGATTCTTCGTTAATCATATAGTGATATTCGTGAAGCTCGTTAATAACAACAACGCATTTTGCACGAAATAAAGCTGTAAATGTGAAAAGCGTATCTTCTGCAAAATTTACGCGGTCAGTTCTTTTTAAAAAACTTTCAAGCATAGTTTCGCGACAAAAAATTTTACTCCATACTGATGGCGCTAAACCCTGACGCATAAGTGAAACATCAAAAAGGGCTTTTTCAAAAAACTTTTCCAAAGTGTTTCCCGTATAAGTGCCCGATACTATATCGTTATTGTACACCTCAGTTCTACCGCCAAAATCACGCAAGAATCCGGCAGCAACAACATCAGCATGCTGTTGCTGGGCGGTTTTTAACATCTCGCCATACATATTTGGGCCAACCCAATCGTCGCTATCAACAAAGGTGAAATACTTGCCTGTTGCCGCCTTAAGACCTGTAACTCTGGCGGCGGCTAATCCCTGATTGTTTTTATGGATAACCTTAATATTTTTGTTGTTTTCGGCATATTCGTCGCAAATTTTACCGCAGTTATCAGGCGAACCGTCGTCCACCAAAATAATTTCTATGTCGGAAACAGTTTGCTTTAAAATACTGTCAACGCACTTATTTAAAAATTTTTCGGTTTTGTATACAGGTACGATTATGCTTAAAAGATACATTAAATTTTTCCTTCACTCGTCAAATTTTTGTAAAGCTCCATATACTGACGGCTTACTTCACCAATTTCAAAATTTTTAAAGGCATAGTTATATATAGTATTGGCAGAAAAGGTGGGAAGCTTTTCTATCATTTCCTTTATGCCGTCAACTAAAGCGTCATCGCTTCCCTTGTCAACAACAATGGCAACCTCATCGGTAACTAAAGAGTTTGCTCCGCCCGAACGGGTGACCAACATCGGTTTTGAAAGCAGAAGTGCCTCTTCTACAGACACGCCCGAACACTCGAAAAGACTTGCCGAAATGTTGAAATCCATCTGTGAAACGATGGAATAGACCTTTTGCTTCAGGCAATTTCCGTAAAAGATGCAAATATCCTCTATATCAAGCTCTTTTGCCATATTTTTATAGTACTGAAAATAATCGCCGTCTCCGCATATGTGAAGAACAATCGGTACGCCTTCGGCCTTAAGCTTTGACATAGCGGGCAACAGATGCTGATAGCCTTTGATGTCCTTGCTGTAAAAGGCGGCAACTATGCAGGCGTTTATCTTGCCGTCAACACGGTAGGTGTTCCCATCAACGCCGATTTTTTCAGGGGAATAAATTCCGTTATATATAACGCTGTATTCAATTTCGGGGAAGTGTGCTTTCAGGCGATTCATTGAATCCTTTGAAACACAAATGTTTGCAGAGGAGGTTTTATAAGCCCTTGAAAGCCTTTTTTTAGCTGCTTTTTTATCTAAACTGAGTTGCTCTATCGGTGAGTGTTCGGTTATTACAACAGGATATCCGAAAAGCTTGCCAAACGCAGTGGCAATTCTGCCTGCGCCTGCCGCACAGTGTGCATGAATGATATCGGGTTTAAACTCTTTGCAAATTTTTTTAAGGTCATAAAACGCCTTTATAATTTGTAAAAAGAAGGATATCTTAGGAATAAGCTTTTTAGGCATTTTTCTTCGGTAGGTAAGAAGACCTTTTTCAACCTTTTCGGAAAAATTTTCAGCAAGGTCGGTATCAAAGGGATAATAAAGTGCGGTTTCGCAGTAGGATTTTAATGCCATAGACTGCTCATAATGAAAGACGCCTGCAAACATAACGTCGGCATCCTTTGGACTATACCAACTTACAACCATTAAAACCTTCATGTAAAACACCTTCCTAAATGCTTTGTTCGGTAGAAAGAAGTGCATCAAGCCTACCAAACTTGGAACCTAATAATTTAAAAATAGGCTTAGTTACAAAATCATAGATAGCCCATACCGCAAAAGAAACAAGATAGATTGCCACGGCAGAAGCTAAAATATGTAAAAGCAATAAAATCGGAGAGGCGTTTACAAAAAGCTCGATTTTTATTCTTGACAAAAATATGCCATGGATTAAAAAACAGGTGAAGGCTGATTTTGAGAGGGTGTTGATTAGCCTGCTTTTAAAGGTGAACTGCTTAAACAGAAGGAATGCAAAAACGGCGCAGGCAATAACCAACGGGTTGCAGTATGCGCGGGATATCTGCGGCATATAAAGCTGCCAGGGAAGCAAAACTGCCACACAGGCAAGCAAAGCGAGTAGGCAAAGGTATTTTGGAGGTGCAAAATTTTTCCTTTTTAAAACTGCGCCTAAAAGATACATAAGCGCAAAGTTTACAATGCTGTAGCCAAACTGGCTTCCCGAGGCGTTTGTGGTGTAAAGTCCTCCGAAGGTAAAACCTGAGGTCTCGGCTATAACATCAAGCAAGGTGGGCCATACCGAGAAAAGCAGAAGAAATAGACACGCCATACGAACAAGATTTTTATCACTGAGCTTATTTATGGCGAGATTAATATATGGAGATACCAAATACAAAGTTATGTAAAGGGACATAAAATAGTTGTTGGGAATAGCAGAAAACAGCGCGTCTCCTACCTTGAAACTTCCCGAGAGCACAGATGAGCCGATATAAAGTCCCAGTCCCATAACTGCAACCTGTACTACCAGTTCAATCGCTTTAATTGCTCTGCGCCTTGTCGTGCCGCTTAAAAAGTAGCCCGAAATAAGAACAAAAACATTAACGGCGCAGATGAACAGGCCTTCAAGGAACAACAGGATATATGAGTTCATCGAGCCTTCCCTTACAAGCGAAAGAGCTATGCTTCCGTTATAGTGAAGAATAACTACGCCACAGGCGGCAAGCATTCTGAGCATCTCTATACCCGAATCTCTGACAATTGGTTTATTTAAAACTGTTGATGTTGTCGATGACATAAGAAATTTCCTCGTCGGTCATGCCGTAATAAAGAGGGAGACTAAGCTGGGTTGCGCTTATTTCTTCGGCAATGGGAAGCTCTCCCTTTTTAATATTTAATTCTTTATAACACTCCTGCAGATGCATAGGAATGGGATAATGCTTATTAACGCCGATGCCCTTCTCCTCAAGATAGGTTGCCAAGGCATCTCTTGAATCAGTACGGATAGCAAAAACGTGCCATACGTGTTCGCACTCATCCATAACGTAGGGAAGAATAATGTCGGGGTTGTTGATTTCACTGAGATAGCGGTTTGCAATTCTTCTTCTGTCGGAATTCATTTTGTCCATAAAGGGAATTTTGGCAGAAAGGAAAGCCGCCTGAAGCTCATCAAGACGGGAGTTTGTTCCCTGATAGATGTGATGATATTTATAATCCGAGCCATAGTTGCCAAGAGCACGAAGTTTTGTTGCGAGTTCCTCGTTATTGGTAACGGTTGCGCCTGCATCACCCAGCGCGCCAAGATTTTTACCAGGGTAGAAACTAAAGCCGGCGGCATCACCGAAGGGCCCGATTATTTTACCCTTATAGGTAGCGCCGTGTGCCCGTGCGCAATCTTCAATAACGTAGAGGTTATGATTCT
>JAZLEK010000031.1:0-13127 GCA_045615225.1 Acutalibacteraceae bacterium
ATGGCTACGATCCGACTTGTCGATTATATCTTCACCGGGCAGAAAAATACAAAAAGCAGGTTCAAAATCGTGGTCTTGCGAGGTTTCGTCGTCGAAACCGTAACATTCTGAACCGCTTCCGACAAATCCCACAGCCAAATAAGGAAGCACACCGGAAAACTCTCTTTCCAGCATTTCCTTGCCGTATTTTTCATAATACTTCCTTGCGAGCTCAAGTCCCTTCATATATCCTCCTGCAACGCTCTTTCAGACTATTTGCGTAATCTATATAACCGTAATATTCAAAAACCGAAGCGCACTTTTCACATACAAAGGCATAATTGCCGTCAGTACGTTCTCTTCCAATATCCAAACACATAATTGCCTTTTCGACAAACTCACGAACGGCAGATTGCGCACCACAAAGACCGTGTTCGGTTTCAGCAGCAGTCGCCATATTAAGATATGTGATAGCAAGTTCCGGCTCTTTGTCGGGGATGGACTTCATAACCGAAAGCGCCTTTTTATAAAGCTTGTCTGCTTCTCTAAACCTCTTAAGGTCTACAAGGGTAAGCCCCATATTGTTATACAGTCCGCCCAACCTATCGTCAGTTGGCGCAAGTTCGCCTTCATAGATAGCCTGCGCTCTTTCGAAAAGTTCTATAGAATTTTCGGGTTGACCAAAGGCTTTGCAGACAGTAGCACTGTTCAGATAGGTGGTAGCCGCTCCGACATTATTACTAATATTCATTTTACTTACCTGTTCAAGCGCTTTGTTGGCATATTGTAAGGCTTCATCTTTTTCACCAAGTTTACGACAAAGACCCATAAGTTCGTTTTGCATAAGTAAAACGCCGTTATTATCGCCCGTATATTCAGCCTCGTTAAGCCAATAAGTTAACAAACGCTTAGCTTCTGTGTAATTATTGGCTTTAAGAAGCGAATCCAACTTACCGAGCACCCTATCTCTTGGAATCATCTGCGCCACCTCCGTTTATTATATTGTATTCTAAAACTCTTTTATATACAAGATTTATTTCTTTCTTGAACAATAAAAAAGAGCCGAGAAATCTCGGCTCTTTAATTTTATTTTGCATAGTCGACAGCGCGGTTTTCGCGGATAACGTTAACCTTAATCTGTCCGGGATAGTCAAGCTCGTTTTCGATTTTTGCTGCAATATCTCTTGCAATAATAACCATTTGGTCATCACTGATAACCTCAGGCTTAACAACGATTCTGACTTCTCTACCTGCCTGAATAGCGAAAGAATTTTCAACACCGCTAAAGGAATTGGCGATTTCCTCAAGTTTTTCAAGGCGTTTAATATAGCTTTCGATATTTTCTCTTCTGGCGCCCGGACGGGCAGCAGAAATAGCATCGGCAGCCTGTACAATACAAGCGATAACGGTCTTGGCTTCAACCTCGCCGTGATGGGCGTGGATAGCGTGAATAACATCTTCGCTTTCCTTATACTTTTTAGCCACCTCAACACCAAGCTGAATATGAGTTCCTTCTTGCTCGTGGTCGATAGCCTTACCAATATCGTGAAGAAGACCTGCGCGTTTTGCAAGGGTTACATTCTCACCAAGCTCAGCAGCGATAATACCGGATAAGTGGCAAACCTCTAAAGCGTGGTTAAGAACATTTTGACCATAGCTGGTACGATAATAAAGCTTACCGAGAAGCTTAACAATTTCGGGGTGTAGATTATGAATACCCGCCTCGAGCATTGCTCTTTCACCCTCACGTTTGATGGTATTGTTGACATCGTTCTGAGCCTTAGTTACCATTTCTTCAATTCTGGCAGGGTGAATTCTTCCGTCGGTAATTAACTTTTCAAGGGACAAACGGGCAACCTCGCGACGAATGGGGTCAAAGCTTGAAACTGTGATAGCTTCGGGGGTATCGTCAATAATGAGGTCAACACCTGTTGCAGTTTCGAGGGCGCGTATATTGCGGCCTTCTCTACCGATAATTCTGCCCTTCATTTCATCGTTAGGCAGAGGAACTACGGAAACAGTAACTTCGGAAGAGTGGTCTGCGGCACAACGCTGAATTGCACGGGAGAGAATTTCTCTTGCAATGGTGTCGCATTCTTCTTTTGTACGCTGTTCGTATTCGCTGATTTTAATTGCTTTAGCGTGGGTGAGTTCGCCATCAAGAACAGAAAGCAAATAATCCTTGGCTTGTTCCTTGGAATAGCCCGAAATTCTTTCGAGCATTTCAAGCTGACTGCGCTTAATCTGTTCGCTTTCCTGAAGCTTTTCTTCGACCTCTTTTGCGCGTTTAGCAATGTTTTCTTCCTTAATTTCGAAGTTTTCAATCTTCTTATCAAGGGTTTCTTCTTTTTGCTGAAGTCTGCGTTCCTGACGCTGAACCTCGCTTCTGCGTTCTCTTAAATCGCGGTCGGTTTCAGTTCTAAGCTGGTGAGCCTCGTCCTTTGCTTCCATCAGCAATTCTTTCTTACGGGTTTCGGCATTTTGGATAGCGTCGCTAAGTATTCTTTTAGCTTCCTTTTCAGCAGAGCCAATTGTTTTTTCAGCCTTATTTTTTCTTGCGGCAACACCAACAAAGAAGAAAATAAAAGCTATTACCACAGCGACGATGCCTGTAATTACATAAAAAATTGGGTTTGTGGGCACTTTGAATGCACCTCCTTTATATTAAACAGCATTTGTTTTGCGAGGATGCAGTTTTTCCTCGGATATGAAAGGTTTATGTTTGAACCCGCCAAAGTTCAAATATAAACAAACTTTTCCACAAATATCATTCATTATAATACCACTACATTTATTGTCTGTCAAGAAAATTAAGACATATTTGTTGTGTTCGCGTAACTTTTAATACTGTTTTTTGTGTTAATAAATATATATAATATTCTCTTGAAATATTTGCGGTTTGGTGATATAATTAATCGATAATATGTTTTGGAGGAAATTTAATGGCAAATTACCTATCTATGGATAGCGCTGCCCTTGCCGCAGAATTCGATGTTGTAAAGCGCGAATTCGAAGAAATTAAGGGCGCAAATTTATCGCTTGACATGTCAAGAGGAAAGCCCGGCGCCGACCAGCTTGATTTAAGTGATGAACTTTTAACTTTAGTAAATAAGGAAAGCGGGTTTAAATCCCAAAACGGTACCGACTGCCGTAACTACGGCGGACTTGACGGACTTGGCGAAATGAAGGCTTTGTTCTCGAAGGTGCTTGGTATGGATGCAGATAATATAATCTGTGGAAATAACGCTTCCCTCAACTTAATGTTCGATGTAATTACTCAGGGTATGGTTTCGGGTTTTGGAGAAGACCCTTGGCTTAAACAAAACAAGGTTAAATTCCTTTGCCCCGCCCCCGGTTATGACCGCCATTTTGGTATTTGCGAATACTACGGTATTGAGATGATAACCGTAAAGTGCAATGATAACGGCCCTGATATGGATGCGGTTGAAGAACTCGTTAAAGACCCTTATGTTAAGGGTATGTGGTGCGTACCTAAATACTCTAACCCCTTAGGTATTACCTACAGCGATGAAACCGTTAAAAGAATCGCAGCGCTTAAGCCCGCAGCTAAAGATTTCAGACTTATGTGGGACAACGCTTATGTAATTCACGACCTTTATGACGAAACCGATAAGCTTCTTAATATTTACGACGAGTGTGCAAAGAATGGTAACGAGGATATGGTATTCCACTTTACCTCTACCTCTAAAATCACATATCCTGGCGCAGGTATAGCCGCCATGGGGGCATCTCCTAAGAATATTAAGATGATTAAATCAAGAATGACTGTTCAGACAATAGGTCCTGATAAGCTTAATCAGCTTTCACATGCAAGAATGTTCCCCACCTATGAGGCGCTTCTTGGACAGATGAAAAAACACGGCGATATTTTAAGACCTAAGTTTGAAGCTTGTCTTAAACAGTTTGATGAAGCGTTAGGACACACAGGCATAGCTTCTTGGACTAAACCGCGCGGTGGCTACTTCATAAGTATGGAAGTACTCAGCGGTTGCGCAAAAAGGGTTGGTGAGCTTTGTAAAGAGGCAGGGCTTGTTATTACGACACCCGGCGCTACCTACCCCTACGGAAAAGACCCCGAAGACAGCAATTTGCGTATTGCTCCCTCTTTCCCCACTGTCAACGAATTAGCCCTTGCAGCAAAGGTTTTATGTGTTGCGGTTAAGTATGCGGCGCTTGAAAAGCTTACAAAATAATTCTTCAGCAGTTGCTCGTTGACTTTATAATTAATAAGTAGTATAATAATTAAGTTATTAAAACACCGGAGGTTAACCCAATGAAAGCAAAAAAGACCGGTAAGTCAGTATTTTTCATTATACTTGCACTTATACTTGCACTTACCTACACAGCATTCTTCGGAATTGACAGCTACTTCGGCGACACCAGAAACATTTATTTCAAGGGCGCTAACGATATCCGTTGGGGTATTGATATACGCGGCGGTGTTGAAGCAGTTTTCTCTCCCGACATTGACGACTCAAAAATCACAGATTCTGATATGGCGTCGGCTAAAGCCATTATCGAAACACGACTTGTCGGCAACAATATTACCGACTATGAAGTTTACACCGATAATGCTACACATCAGATAATCGTTCGTTTCCCCTGGTCTTCTGACCAGACCGACTTTGACCCCGCAAAAGAGGTTGCAAAGCTTGGTCAGACTGCTACCTTGACCTTCTGCAAGGGCTCTACAAAGGGCGCCGCTTTGGTTGAAGGTAAGAACGTTGCTTCGGCTTCCTATGCTTACGAAGCATCTGTGGGACATTATGTAAGTCTTAAGTTTGACTCTATTGGTAAAGCTAAGTTTGCTACCGCTACTTCTCAAAACGTTGGTAATACCATCTCTATCTGGATGGATGACCAAATGATTTCCAACGCTACTGTTAATGAAGCTATTACAACAGGCGAAGCTATGATTACAGGTAGTTTTACCGCAGAAGAGGCTTCCTATCTTGCTAACCAAATCAACGCAGGTGCGCTTCCCTTTGCGCTTACAGTTGATGACAGCAAAATGCAGATAATTTCTCCCACACTTGGTTCCGATGCGCTTAACGTTATGCTTATTGCAGGTTCTTGCGCTTTTGGACTTATCTGCTTACTTATGATTTTACGCTACCGTTTACTCGGCGTTGTTGCTTCTATTGCGCTTCTCGGTCAGGTAGCCGCTATGATAGCTTGTATCTCAGGTTATATTAACGCATTCGACAGCTTCACACTTACCATCCCCGGTATTGCAGGTATTATCCTTTCTATCGGCGTTGGTGTTGACGCTAACGTTATTGCGGCTGAACGTATTAAGGAAGAGTTTGCAAAAGGCAAGACCATCGACGGAGCTATTGCCGCAGGTTACAAAAACAGCTTAAGCGCAATTATCGACGGTAACGTAACAATCGTTATTGTTTCCTTAGTACTTATGGGCGCCTTTGGTTCAGAAGGTATTCTTACCACCCTTCTCTCCCCCATCTTCGCCCTCTTCGGCACAACCATTACAGGTTCTATTTACTCCTTCGGTTTCACCTTACTTGTAGGTACAATATTCAACCTTATCCTCGGTGTGCTCTGCTCAAGACTTATGGTTAAGAGCATCTCCCGTCTGAAGATTTTCAGAAAAGCTGCTTTTTACGGAGGTGCTAAGAATGTTTAAGAAGACTATTGATTTTAACAAATGTTTTAAGCCCGTACTTATCGGCTATGCAATTTTTATGGTAATAGGAATTATCCTTACCTTAATCTTCGGCGTTCAGCTCGATATCAACTTCAAGGGTGGTACCCGTATCACCTATTCCTACACAGGCGAACTCAATTACAAAGATACCGAAGCTTTAATTGAAAAGACACTCGGCGCTGATGTTAATTTAAGCGAAAGCTCGGGTCTTGCTGACAATAGTAAAAAGATTGTTATCACCTTGGTTGGCGCTGACTCTCTTTCAAACCAGGCTCAACAAGACCTTGCAAAAGCATTAGCAGATGGATACAAAGATAACACCTTTGAGCTTTATGACTCAAACTCGGTTAACCCCTCTGTTGCAGGCGCTTTCTTTGCAAAAAGCCTTGCCGCAGTAGTTCTTACCGGCGTACTTGTTATTCTTTATGTTGGAATCCGCTTCAGAAAGATTGGCGGTGTGTCTGCAGGTCTTACTGCTTTCGCTTCCCTCTTCCTTGATATTTTTGTTGCTTTCTTCATCTGCGTTATCTTCCGCTTACAAATAGATTCAAACTTTATGGCGGTTGTTCTTACAATCCTTGGTTATTCTCTTAACGATACCATCGTTGTTTATGACCGTGTTCGTGAAAATAAAGGAATTAATCCCAAGGCTTCAACAGCAGAGCTTGTTAACGACAGTCTTAACACCGTTAAGGTTCGTACCTTTATCACAACACTTACAACCTTCTCGGCCGTTGTAATGATTATTGTAATCGCAGAGCTGTTCGGTCTTACCTCACTCCGCAGCTTCGCAATCCCCATGGCATTTGGTCTTGTTTCAGGTTGCGCTTCATCACTCTTCATTTCCGCTCCTCTTTGGGTTGTTTGGAAAAACTATTCCGATAAAAAAGCCCCCAAAGCAAAAGCTAAAAAAGGCGGCAGAAGATAATTTTATAAAGTTAAACGGCTGTGTCAAAAAGACACAGCCGTTTTTATTTGTCATATACAATCTATATAAATTAAAAAAGGAGACCCGCTGGAAATACATGCAGACATTGACACTATCAGAACGGCTTATGAACACATAATTGAGAGATACAGAATAAAAGCGGAGTGATGACACTCCGCTTTTTCTATGTGTATCTGAAATAATAATTATTGCAAATAAACGGCGGGAGTAAACCCCCGCCCTACAAAATTATTCTATCATTTCCTTGAACTTTTCTTCGTCGATTACTTCGATGCCGAGGGCGTTTGCTTTATCGAGCTTAGAGCCGGAGGCTTCGCCCGACAAAACATAGGTGGTTTTCTTTGAAACCGAGGAAGAGGTTTTACCGCCAAAGCTTTCAATTATTGCCGATGCTTCTTGACGTGAGTAAGTTGGCAATGTGCCCGTAAGCACAAAGGTCATACCCTCAAAACGGGTATCGACAATATTATTAGGCTCGGTCATATTAAGACCCAAAGTCTTTAATTTTTCGAGCATTTCCCTTGTGGAATCGAGAGATAGAAATTCAAATATACTTTCCGCCAAAATGGAGCCGAATCCGTCGATTGCTTCGAAATCTTCTTTCGTTGCATTGAGCATAGTATCAATATCGCCAAAAGCATCTGCTGCAAGCTTTGCCGCCTTGCTACCAATATGACGTATACCTAAAGCAAAAATCAGTTTAGATAGCGGATTTTCTTTAGATTTTTCGATTGCAAAAACGGCGTTTTCGCCCGACTTTTGACCATTTTTATAAAGAGAAGCAAAATCCTCAACCTTTAAGGTGTAAAGGTCGGTTATATCACTAATTAAGCCCTTATCGCTAAGTTGTTCGAGGACCGCAGGGCCGAGACCTTCGATATCCATAGCATCACGCGAGGTGAAATGAATAAGGTGGCGGAGCATTTGGGCGGGACATTCGGCATTTGTGCACCTGAGCACCGCTTCGCCCTCTTCTCTGAATACGGGACCGCCACAAGAAGGACAGATATGGGGCATTACAAAAGGTGCAGAATCATCATTATGAGCCTTTACAGCTACAACCTCGGGGATGATATCCCCTGCTTTACGCACGATAATTGTATCGCCGAGGCAGATGCCCTTTTCCTTTATAAAATCTTCATTATGAAGCACGGCGCGAGAAACGGTTGTACCCGCAAGGGTTATGGGTTCAAATTCAGCGGTTGGAGTTAAAGCGCCCGTTCTGCCGACATTTATTTCGATTTTTAAAAGCTTTGTTTCCTTTTCTTCGGGTGGATATTTATAAGCTATTGCCCATTTGGGGTATTTCGCGGTGCTTCCCATTTCATCTCGAAGCGAGAAGGTGTCAACCTTAATAACTGCGCCGTCTATATCGAAGGGTAATTCTCCCCTTGCGTTTCCTATACGTTCAATTTCACCTATAACCTCTGCCATAGTATTGCACTTTTTATAGGTTGGAAGCACAGAAAAGCCAAGATTTTTAAGAAAATTGAGCGACTCAATATGGCTTGATAGGTTTTTTCCCTCTATGCGCTGAATATTAAATATAAATATGTCAAGATTACGCTCTGCCGTAACTTTGGAGTTCTTTTGGCGTAGTGAGCCGGCGGCGGCATTACGAGGATTCTTTGCAGGAGTTTCGCCAAGCAATTCCTGACGGCGCACAAGCTCACCAAAAGAATCTCTTGACATATACACTTCACCGCGAACCTCGAGTTCACCCTTAAAATCGATATTTTTAGGAATAGATTTTATAGTTAAAAGATTTGCGGTTACATCTTCTCCTGTTTCCCCGTCACCGCGTGTAGAACCGCGGAGAAAGCTGCCGTCTTTATATTCTAAAGATACCGAAAGTCCGTCGATTTTAGGCTCTACCGAATAGGCTGTATTGCCAACGGCATCACAAACCCTTTTATCGAAGGCTTCAAGCTCGTCGTAACTAAAGGCATCGAGCAGACTTTCCATTTTAACGGTATGTTTAACAGGGGTAAAAAGGCGCGCGGCGGCTCCGCCCACCTTTTGAGTAGGCGAATCCTTTGTTTGAAGTTCGGGATATTGCTCTTCAATAGCGCGAAGCTCGCGGCCGAGCATATCATATTCATAGTCGGTAATTTCCGGAGCGTCTTCATTATAATATCTTTCGTTATGATAACGAATGAGTTTGGTTAGCTCCTGCGCTCTTTTTTCTGCCAGTTTAAAGTCCATTTATTTCTCCTTTAGTTTGATACACTTGCTCCAAAATCAAATATATCTTCTTGCACTTCGTCAGTAGCATTTGTAACGCTTGTAAAGGCTTCGGGTACAGCGCCGACAATAACCGTTTGGGCAATTATAAAATCTGTTGTTGTAAATTGTTCTGTATTGCCGCCAAGAACCGCAATATCACATTCAAGCCCTATGGTAAGAAGTATCTGATGAAGCACCTGATTTATTCCGGCGCTTTGAAAATTGCTTTTGAAATTACTTAATACGGTTGTCGTAATATGTACTGTATATTTAAGTCTTGGCCAATCAAGACTTGTGTGGTAAAGACCAAACGCGGCAAAAAGCGGCACGTTAACATTCACTTTTTCATGGCCTAAAAGAGCTTTTGCTATTTCGTTGCTTATATGAGATTTAATCTTGTTTGCCGTAACCGAATCAATTTCAACCGAGGTTGCAAGTCCCTCATTATTTCGGCTGATTTTTGCAAGCATATCATAGGTGACCTTGAGCTCGTCAAGGGCCTTTACTGATGCTCTGTTAGCACAGTTGGTTACAACCGTTTTAACCGCGCTTTTTGCAAAGGTTTTAACTATTTCTCTAAGTCTGAAATCCATATACAGTGTAAATGATGAGATTATCAGGCTAACGATTACAACAAATATAACCGCGCGGTTTATTCTGAGCTTTGTGTTTTTTCTTGTTGTTATCAATAAATCACCGCCTTCCGCAATATATATTACGAAAGGCAGTTTAGTTTAGTGAAAATTATTTCATCATATCTTGCGCCGCGGCTACAATCATATCAACAATTATATCAATGCCGACCTTACTGTTAAGACAGAGGTCATATGCGCTGCGAGAGCCCCAACGGGTATCGGCATAGTAGTTATGATATGCCGCGCGTTTTTTGTCGACCTTTTTAATTAAGGCTGCAGCTTCTTCTTTGCTGATGTTTTTTTCTTGCTGTATTCTTTTAATTCTTGCTTCTAAATCGGCGTGAATAAAAACAGTAAGCAGATTTTCTCTGCCCGCCAAAACAGAACCGGCACAACGTCCGATAATTACGCAAGACTCCTTTTCGGCAATATCTTTAATAATTTGAGAGCCATTTATAAAGGCTTTATCGGTTATGGGAAGTGACGCAATACCAGAAGTGAGCGCAGAGGTTCCCGCAAAGGCGCCCGAGGATAACGCATAAAGAAAGCTGTTTGTGGCGGTTTCATCCACTTCGTGAAGAATATCTTCACTCATTCCGCTATTTTTTGCGACAAGAGAAATAAGCTCTTTATCGTACAATTTTACACCAAGCTTTTCGGAAACCTTTTCGGCAACTTCATAACCGCCGCTACCAAATTCGCGTCCTATTGTAATAACAAAGTTTTTGCTCATAAAAAACACCTCTTTTGTATCTCTATTATAACATATATCAGCGCTTTAATCAACAAAATTAACCAAGTTTTATAATTTCGGGATTTTTAACAAGTTGGAGGCTATACTTTTTGACAAGCCCGTCAGCAACGGAGATGGATTCTCCGTCGAATGCCGAAGGCGTATCATGAGAATCAAAACCGTAAACTACCTTGCAACCTACCTTGCCCGCAATTTCCCAAAAATGTTCGTCGGGATATCTGCGGTGGTCCCGTATACCATAAAAATTGATTTCAAGAGGAATGTCATATTGCTTTGCAGTCTCGCAAAGTCTTGTCATTTCGGCATTATAGCGTTGCATATCGCATTCTGTTGAAATATTATCCGGATGACAAACATATGTGAAAACTCCGGATTTGATACCTTCGACTATGCAGTCCACATATTCTATTAGTTCATCATATGTGGATTTATACTGTCCTGTGGTATACTTGCCGTTTGGATATTCATTTTTAATAGCGTGCTGACCCAAAATAAGATACTCGGCTCCAAGCTCTTTTACGGTTTTAAGCATATCATTAAAATAGAGCGGATAATATTCCATTTCAAAGCCTATATATATAGTCAGCTTGTTTTTATATTTCTCTCGAAGAGCGTTAAGTTCTGCAAAATACTCTTGTGCTTCTTCAACTTTCAGTCTGTATCCCGACTGAAAACCGTCTGGAAACAGAAAAGGCGCATGTTCAGAAAAACCGAGAACCTCGATTCCGTTTTCGATGGCTCTTTTAATATATTCTTCCGGTGTACCAGTAGCGTGATGACACCTGTAGGTATGTGTATGGAGATTAACCTTCATTTTGAACCTCGTTGATTTTATTTTGAATTTTAATTTTCTTTGACAACAAAACCATCAACATAATATATTGTATTACAAACGTCAGTGTCCACGAAATAGCATAAGAAATCCAAAGGCTTTCGGGCGTATGATAGGCGGGTATCTGGAAAATCGTAAGTATCCATACAACACGGAATATGCAAACTCCGAAAATCGAAGCAAACATTGGAAATACCGACATTCCCATTCCTCTTAAAATTCCGGTTGAAATATCCATAATTCCACCGATTAAAAACGGCAGACAAATATACACCATTCTAACCATTCCCCACTTTACCGCTTCGGGAGAATCGGTTACATAAATACTGACTAAAGGCTCTCTGAAAAAGGTCATTATAGCACCAACTACAAATCCGCTGATAGCTGTCATGGCAAGCGAAATGTACGTTATTCTCTTTACTCTGTCAAATTTTTTTGCACCGACGTTTTGCCCCGCAAAGTTCATTGCGGTTTGATAATAGGCGTTGTTGGTAGCAAAGGCAAAGTTTTGTATGTTTTGGGCTGCGGCATTGCCCGCAACCACTCCTGCAAAGGTGAGTTCGAGCGAATTAATAGAGGACTGAACCATTACATTTGAAATAGAAAAGAGGCTTGACTGTATACCTGCAGGGACACCGAGACGGAAGATTTTTTTAAGCGGTTCGGAATAAATTTTGATTTTTTTAATTTCTAATGTGCAATCATCATCGCGTTTAGTAAGCGCGATAATTACCATTGTTGCGGAAAGTATATGAGCAATAACCGTGGCAATGGCAACACCCGCAACGTCCCAATGAAATACAATTACAAAGAGAATGTTTAAAAGAACATTGACTATACCGGCAATTGTAAGATAGTATAACGGTTTTTTTGACTCGCCCGCAGCTCTGAGTATTGCGGCTCCGAAATTGAATACCATATTCGGCATCATACCGGCAAAGATTATACTCATATATACAGTAGACAGACCTAAAATATTATCGGGCGTATCCATAAGTTTTAAGAGAGGACTCGAGAGGCAAATACCTAAAACTGAAAGTATTGCTCCTCCGATAGCCGCAAAGGGAATAATGGTATGAACAGCGCGATGTGCCGCATCTTTTTGATTGGCTCCAAGGGCATGCGCTACGGTAATTCCGCTTCCTGCAGAACAACCGATAAAGAAGTTTGTCATTAAGGCGGTTATAGCCGCGGTACAACCAACTGCCGCAACCGCATTACTTTTTGATGCGCCAAACTGTCCCACAATAACAAGGTCGGCCGCATTGAAAAAAATTTGCAACACGCCGGTTAGAATCAAAGGAATTGTATAGCTAAGCATTTTTCCAAACAGCGGTCCTTCGGTCATACTCACATTATGCTTATGCACTATATCTCCCCCTCTTTTCGACCATTTATCACTTTTATTATATTCCCTTAAAATTGAAATGCAATAGAAAAACACGAAAAATCAATATTTCCCGTGTTTTTTTAGTACAAATATTCAGATTTCTTCATTTCTAATATGGAGCTGAGTTTTTGATGTGCAAAATAATATTTGGTTTCCTTGCAACACTCTGCTGACATCATATAACGATATTTTTTATTGCAATTACCGAGTAAAAATAATATACTATATACGATATTAAATATTTATAGGTAAAATAGTTATGTTAGACAGTTTTAATATTAAAAAAATTGCAGAAATTCAAAACGGTTTTAAAGACAAGTTCGGAATACCAAGGCAAAGCGGTCTTTGTGAAACGGTTAAATCAAAAATTGTTTTTATGCCCGAATTCCAAACACCCGAAGCTTTCAGAGGACTTGAAGGCTTTTCGCATATTTGGATAATTTGGCAATTCAGCAAGTCAGTGCGCGATGATTGGTCTCCTACCGTTCGTCCGCCAAGACTTGGCGGAAACAAGCGAGTCGGTGTTTTTGCAACCCGTTCGCCTTTCAGGCCCAATTCCTTGGGGCTATCTTGCGTAAGACTTGACAGTATTGAGTTTACCGATGATTTAGGCCCTGTTCTTAATATTTCGGGCGCAGATTTAATGGACGGTACACCTATTTTTGATATTAAACCC
>JAZLEK010000032.1:0-1699 GCA_045615225.1 Acutalibacteraceae bacterium
CATATTGTCCGTGTACCAGTCAATCTGATTCTGCTTTACGAAATCGTAGGTGTCTGACCATAATTCCTTAGGCACGTTGTGAGAGATATTGTATTCCTCAATCATATCACGCCCCGAGTCAATAAGGTAAAGACTCTTGTAGTATGAGCCGTCCGCATTTTTAATGTGAATGGCTGTATTTCCGAAGCCGAAAAGCTCCTCCTTGCCGAAAAGGGTAAGGCAATGGGGATAATACTGCATACCTCTTAAAAGCTGATATTTATAAAAGCCCTTTTCCTCTCTTGTTTCGTGATTACCGAAAACATAAGCCCAGTAAACACCCAGCTTTTCCATCATATATGAAAACTGTACGGAGTCTATGTGCTGACAGTCGGAAAGAATACAGTCACCCGTGATAATCACAAGGTCGGGCTTTTCGTCCCTTATCTGCTTTACAAGACGGTCAATGGTCTTGTTGTTAAGCTCTGCCCCGGGGGAGCCCAGATGCAGGTCGGTAGCGGTCATAATCTTAAAGTCGGAATTGTCAATATTTCCGTGCTTGTCGGTTTTTGCGATAATAACCTCGTCCTCGGTCTTGCCTAAAATTTTAAGGCTTGAGCCTACGTAAGAAAGGTCGGTATTAGCGGAAAACAGAAATTTCGGTCTTTTCCCTCCCGTTACCTTGTGAAGCACACGGGAAGCACCCAATATCCCTGAAATTATTTTGTGTCTTATTGTTGCCAACGGCTTATAGTAATTCATAAAAATCTCCTTATTTTACATATCGAAGTAATTATAAAACTATTGTAAGAAGATGTCAATTTAAAAACAAAAGGGGATGTAAAAAAAGCGAAGACCGCATAAAACTATATAAAACAATGGGTTCTGCAGTAAACAAAAGCTCTCAGAACCCAAAAAATATGCAAAATTTAAAAATCGGTAAAATTTATGTTTTATGCTACGAACAAACCTCGCCGCTCGACGTACCTTTGTACGCCTTCGGGCAAATAAAAAACAAGCCTGAAGTCTTGTTTTTTACTCGGTTTGTCCGTTCTTCATCGTTTTTTCCTATCCCCTTAAAAATGAGCTGTAAAAAAACTTTCGTTTTTTTACAGCTCCAATTTGTTTAGTCGATTTCGACCTGGATCTTCATATCCTGTCTGTTAGCGGCTGAGCGCATAACAGTACGGATAGCCTTTGCTATTTTGCCCTGCTTGCCGATAACTCTGCCGATATCGTTTTCAGCAACGTGAAGGTGGAATACTACTACTCCGTCCTCATTTGCTTCGTCAACGGTAACGTCAACCTTGTCGGGCTCGTCAACAAGACCCTTAGCAATTCCGAGAAGTAACTCTTTCATGTGTTTCTGCCTCCGGAACGGGTGTTATCAGTCGATAACGCCGTTCTTCTTGAGAAGAACCTTAACAGTGTCTGTGGGCTGTGCGCCGTTAGCGATCCACTGCTTTGCCTTTTCACCGTCAACCTTGATGGTCTTGGGCTCTGTCATGGGGTTGTAGTAGCCGATTTCTTCGATGAATCTGCCGTCACGGGGATATCTTGAATCAGCAACAACGATTCTGTAGAAGGGAGCCTTCTTTGCACCCATACGACGAAGACGAATTTTAACTGCCATTTTAATTTCCTCCAATTAAATAAGTTTTTTAATATAATAAACAACAAGTGTCTAATACCGAAATTAGTTCCGATTAAAAGCCGGGGA
>JAZLEK010000033.1:0-15003 GCA_045615225.1 Acutalibacteraceae bacterium
ATCGTATATGATATCTATTGACCTCATCGCCGTTGTAGTAAGTTGCCGTTCCTGTATTTTCTGGTCGCACAATAGGATCACCTAAATCCTTTGTGTCAACTATGTCAAAAACTTTCTCATCGGTATCCTCTATTAATACAACTGGCTCTGAGGTCCATTCTGGATATGTACCATTCCTCTTTCTATTGATTATGGCGAGCCATTCTGTTTTCATCAACTCTTTGCCCGCTATTCAGATGTGCACAAAAAAGACAAGGTTTTTAGCCTTGTCTTTTTTCTTTAAAAAATTCAATTAATAGGTTTGCGCAGTCGTTTTCCATTATTCCGCCATAGACTTCCGGCGTGTGGTTATAAGGCAGATTAAAGAGGTTTATAACCGAGTCTGCCGAGCAAGAACCCGATTTTGTTTCATAAGCCCCGAAAACAACGGTTTTAATACGGGAATTTATAATTGCGCCCGCACACATTGGGCAAGGCTCAAGGGTTACATATAGTTCGCAGTCATCGAGCCGCCAATTGCCGAGGGATTTTGCCGCCTCTTTTATAGCAATAATTTCGGCGTGGGCGGTTGGGTCACCGTCTTTTTCGCGCCTGTTATAACCTTCGCCAATTATCTTATTATCCTTTACAATAACAGCGCCGACAGGGACATCTTCGCTTACAAGCGACTTTTTTGCAAGCTCAAGGGCTTTCAGCATATATTCTTTTTTCATAATTTTCCTTTTATTCGGCGCGTCGGGGACGTCGCGCCCTACTTTTTATCTTTTGATTGGGTTTGCAAACCATAAAGCTTGATTATATTTTATTTTGCCACTGTTTCACGTGAAACATTATCTGAAGCTTATCGTTCCTATGCAGTCGATGACCGTCAAGGCAAAAGAAATTATTATTGTCGGTGAGAAGAAAAACAGTTTCAGCTTTTCACTTAATTTAAGAGCATCCTCGCTTTTTTCAAGGCTCCAGACATTGTCATTCCTCTTTTGCGCGAGGTGAATTCCAAAGAGTAAAACAAGGGTGCAAATGCCGAAATAAAGGCATGCGATTATATTTTGAAGTATTACCGACGGAACCAAATCTAAAAGATAACTCATAAAAACCGAAACGGCATTATTTATAAAATGAATTATAATACCGCTTAATAAAGAGCCTGTTTTAATCACCGCCAAGCCGATAACAATACCCATTATAAAGGCAAAGGGTATTTGTACGAGGTTGCCGTGCATAAGGGAAAAGAAGGTTGCCGAAGTGATAAGGGCAAAGCTTTGCCCGTATTCCCTTGCAGAACCCATAACCATACCCCTTGTTGCGAACTCTTCGGTAAGGGCGGGGGTCACTGCTACCGTTATAAACGACAGTAAGAAACCGAATATACCCTCAGGATATTGTATATCGGACATTGTGAAGCGTATTCCAAAGTTTTCGAAAAAGAGACCGATGTTGTTCGATATAACATTAGCGAATGCCGAAACGCCAACACCTACCATTATAAGCGGAACAAAAAGGTCTTGCTTTGGTCTTCTAAGCCCGAGCAATTCAGAAACGCTTTTACCGAGTCCTTTTGGAAGTATTAAAAAAGGCAGGGTGAAAATAAGAGCCGAAATAACGGTTTGATAAACCATAAGAAAGGCAGGGTCGGAAAAAAATTGATTTAAGATATTCACTGACCCGAAAATTTTGGCTATATCTGTTATAAGTCCTTTTATAACCGAAGGTAAAAGCCAAAGGATAATATACGCCGCGCCTATTAAATTTGAGGTTTTTTTAAGTCTTCTTTTTTCTTCCTCTTTTTGAGCTGAATTTAATGTATTTAAAGCAAAATCACGGGGGTTATTGTTATACAAATAAAATCCTCCAAAATAAGCAAATTTTAATAAAAAATAGGTTATATTTTAATTTATCAGGTGTTTTCTCTGTTTTTAGTGTATTTTTATGCTATTTTCTCTTTATATCTCTTTTGTCATTCCGCTAAAAACAGAAATTAAAACGGCTAATACTACGTTTTAAAAAAACTGAAAAAGGGGCATTTTTTAGGGCCAAGAGCCAAGGGCTTAGGGCTTAGGGAAAAGTGTGCCTTTGTCACATATATAACTGTCGCAAAGCGACTCCATTCCCTCGGCCCCGGGCCCTTAGTCCTTAGCCCTTGTTTTTATTCTTCTGCGTTTTCTGGTGTTTCTTCAACCTCATCTACATCATCTGCATCGGCGGCAGAATCTGCATCGGGCGCATCGGCAACATCGGTTACCTCATCTTCATCGTGAGGTGTGGCAGAAGCCGAAAGGACATAAGCGTTTTCGTTGTTCTTGCCGAACTTCATAACCCTTACACCCTTTGAGGGACGCGCAAACTTAGAAATACCCTCAACTGCAATACGGATTATTATACCGTCGGAAGAAATCATAATAATGTCTTCGTCCTCGGTAACCGTGAGTACAGCGGCAACATCGCCGTATTTTTCAACCTTGTAGTTGGTAATACCCTTACCGCCACGTGACTGTAAGCGGTAGTCGGTAACATCGCTTCTGCGACCGTAACCCGTTTCACTGATTGTGAGAATTACGGCGTCATCACTACATGCAGCCATTGTTACAACCTCGTCGTCAGCGCGGAGTCTGATAGAACGGACACCGCGGGCAGTACGGCCCATAGGACGGACGTCGTCTTCGCTAAAGCGGATGGCTTTACCTTTCTTGGTTGCGATAAGGAGTGATTTGGTACCATCGGTGAGGGCAACAAAGCGAAGTTCATCGCCTTCATCGAGTTCAAGGGCAATAATACCAGTTTTTCTGACGTGGTCAAAGGCGGAAAGGGCGGTCTTTTTAATTACACCGTTCTTTGTGCCCATAACTACGAACTTGGCTTCGTCAATATCTCTGCAGGGGAGTATCATTGAAACCTTTTCCTCAGGCTGAAGAGGTATTATGTTAACCAAATTCATACCCTTACCCTGACGGCTACCCTCGGGAATTTCGTAGGACTTAAGCTTGTACATACGGCCAAAGGTGGTAAACATCATAATATAGTCGTGGGAGTTGCAAACGAACATAGATTCAACCAAATCGTCTTCTCTTGTCTGCATACCCATGATACCCTTACCGCCGCGGTTTTGAACAGAATAGGTGTCTGCGGGAAGGCGCTTGATATAGCCGCCCTTTGTCTTTGTGATAACGCACATTTCTTCGGGGATAAGGTCTTCAATATCAACCTCGCCCGAAACGGCAGAAATTTCTGTTCTGCGGTCGTCTGAATATTTATCTCGAAGATTTAAGGCTTCGGTCTTAACAATGTCAAGCACCTTTGCCTGACTGCCTAAAATTTCTTCACATTCCTTTATAAATGCAAGTTTTTCGGCAAGTTCTTCCTCGATTTTCTGCTTTTCCATACCGGCAAGCTTACCGAGCTGCATTTGAACGATAGCGGTTGCCTGAATATCATCAAGGCCAAAACGCTCACAAAGTCTTTCCTTAGATTCGGGAATGGTTTTAGAGTTTCTGATAATATTTATAACTTCGTCGATAAAGTCGAGCGCAATTTTAAGACCCTCTAAAATGTGGGCGCGTTCCTGAGCCTTTTTCATATCGAAGGCGGTTCTTCTGCGGATAATATCACACTGGAAGTCAATGCTGCTTTGGAGCATTTCCTTAAGTGTTAAAATTTGGGGTTTGCCGTTAACAATAGCAATAAGGTTAGCGCCGAAGGTGGTCTGAAGCTCGGTATAGGAATAGAGCTTATTAAGAACAACCTGTGGGTTTGCATCACGCTTCAGGTCAACAACAATTCTGATACCGCCGTCACGCTTAGAAGAATAGTCAACTACGTCATCAATACCTTCAATTCTCTTTTCACTGGCAAGGTCGTAAATCTTCTTAACTAAGGCTTCTTTTCTTACCTTGTAAGGAATTTCGGTAATAACAATGCGGAATTTGCCCGAATTGGTTTCCTCAATTTCAGCCTTACCGCGAACTATAATCTTACCCTTACCTGTAGCATAGGCGGCGCGGATACCCGCTCTGCCCATAATGATACCGCCGGTTGGGCAGTCAGGTCCCTTGATATATTCGCAAAGGTCAGAAAGCTCTGCCTCAGGGTTATCTATAAGATAGCACATACCGTCAATTGCCTCACCAAGGTTGTGGGGAGGAATTTCGGTAGCCATACCAAAAGCTATACCCGAAGAGCCGTTAACAAGAAGCTGAGGGAAGCGAACGGGAAGAACGGTGGGCTCTTTAAGACGGTCATCATAGTTGGGCATAAAGTCGACCGTTTCCTTCTCGATATCGTCGAGCATAGAGTAGGAAAGTCGGTTCATTTTAGATTCGGTATAACGGTATGCGGCGGCAGGGTAGCCGTCGATATTACCGAAGTTACCGTGACCGTCGATTAAGGGATAGCGAAGAGAGAAGTCCTGCGCCATACGAACCATTGCATCGTAAACTGAGGAGTCGCCGTGGGGATGGTAACGGCCGAGCACCGAACCTACGGTATCGGCGCACTTACGATGTTTTCCATCAGGAGAAAGACCATTTTCGAACATGGTGTAAAGAATTCTTCTGTGAACGGGCTTAAGTCCGTCACGAACATCGGGGAGAGCACGTCCTACGAGGACAGACATACCGTACTGAAGCATACTGCCCTTTACTTCATCGACAATTTCAACGGGGATAATTTTAGTTTCTTCAGAACTTGGCCAATAAATTTTTTCTTGTTTTGCCATTTTTTAAACTCTCTCCTTTCCTTAAATATCCAAATCGGTAGCAAATACCGCGTTTTCTTCAATAAACTGTTTTCTGGGTTCAACCTCTTCACCCATAAGCATTGTAAAGGTTGCATCGGCTTCTTCAGCATCACTCATTGTAACCTGTAAGAAGGTGCGTGTTTCGGGGTTAAGGGTTGTTTCCCAAAGCTGGTCGGGGTCCATTTCACCAAGACCCTTATAACGCTGAACATCGGCAGTTCCGCCAAGCTTTTCAATATATTCTGCCTTTTCTTCGTCTGTGAATGCATCGAAATGCTGTTTGCCCTTTGAAATTCTGAAAAGGGGCGGTTGAGCAAGATACACGTGTCCCGTTTCGATAAGCTGAGGCATATAACGGAAGAAGAAGGTTAAAAGCAGTGTTCTGATGTGAGAACCGTCGACGTCGGCATCGGCCATAATAACGATTTTATCATAGCGGAGCTTTTCAATATCGAAGTTTTCGCCAATTCCGGTTCCGAGAGCAACAATAACGGGGGTAAGTTTATCGTTTCCGTAAACCTTGTCATCTCTTGCCTTTCCAACGTTGAGCATTTTACCCCAAAGAGGCAGAATTGCCTGATAGGTAGAATTTCTGCCCTCAACTGCGCTGCCGCCTGCAGAGTCACCCTCTACGATATAGATTTCGGTCTTGGTCGGGTCATCGCTAATGCAGTCCTTTAATTTTTCGGGCATACGGGTCTTACCGCCGATACCCGACTTGTTACGGGAAGCTTCTCTTGCCTTTTGAGCGGCTTCACGTGCGTTGGAGGAAGCAATTGATTTTTCAATAATAATTTTAGCATCTGCGGGGTGTTCTTCAAGATATCTGTAAAGTTGGTCGTTGACAAGGTCACGAACTAATTTACCGATAGAGGTGTTACCAAGCTTTGCCTTGGTCTGGGACTCAAACTGGGCATCAGAAAGTTTAACCGAAACAACGGCAACCATACCTTCTAAAATATCTTCGCCCTTAAGTCTTGCATTACCCTCTTTAAGGTGCTTAAAGTCAAAGGCATATTTATTAACGGCGTTTGCGGCAGCTTGACGGAAGCCTTGTTCGTGGGTACCGCCGTCAACTGTATAAAGGGTGTTTGCAAAGGACATAATTTTGCTGTCATAAGCGGTTGACCATAAAAGAGCAATTTCTGCGGTTTGGTCATCAGCCTCGGTTTTTAAGTAGATAACATCGTTATGAAGTCTATCCTTTTTCATACCGTCAAGTAAGAATTCTACATAAGACTTAATACCGCCTTCATAATAGAATTCCTCACACTGAGGCTCAAAAACATCGGTTCTGCTGTCTTTAAGCTCAATTCTTATACCGCCGTTAAGGAAGGCTTGTTCACGAAGTCTTTTCTTTAAAATTTCATAATCATAGGTTGTGGTATCGGTAAATATTGACGGGTCGGGCTTAAAGGTAACTGTGGTACCTGTTTCATTTGTATCACCTATTACCTCTAAATCGGTTACGATATTACCCTTTTCATATCTTTGCTTATAAATATTTTTGCCGTCTTTAACCTCTACTTCAAGCCAACTTGACAGCGCGTTAACAACCGAGGCGCCAACTCCGTGAAGTCCGCCCGAAACCTTATATCCGCCGCCGCCGAATTTACCACCTGCGTGAAGTATTGTAAATACTACGGTTACTGTGGGAATACCTTTTTGCGGGTTGATACCAACAGGAATTCCTCGTCCGTTATCTATTACCTTAACTAAACCGCCGTCAAGAAGTTCTACGGTAATTTTATCGCAATAACCTGCAAGAGCCTCGTCTATAGAGTTATCTACAATTTCATAGACAAGGTGATGTAAACCGCGTTCACCAGTTGAACCGATATACATACCCGGGCGCTTTCTTACCGCCTCTAAGCCCTCGAGGACCTGTATTGAGTTTTCGTCATAATTACCTACGACAGCTGTGTTTTTGATTTCTTCCATTTTTAACTCCTTAATTTTTGGTTTTATAGAATTTTAGAAGATTTAGCACGCTTTTCAAGGGTTATGCTTGAAAGCTGTGAAATATAAATTTTTTGTTTTTTTGTACCTTTTTCAGAGGTTACAACAAATGATTTTGGCAATTCATAAGAAACGGTTACCGCTCTTTTTTCTTTTTCTGCCTTATTTATATAGTTTCTGGACGATTTCATAACCGTTGTTGTATCAAGGTCAAAAATTCCAACTATATCCTTTTTACGAACTATTGTATTTTCACCCAAATGTAAGTACATAAAAAACTCCGTTTTTTAATGAAATCGCACCTATGGTGCAATGAAATCATAAATGACTTTATGATGAAATCTTCTGCTTCGCAGAAAATGAAATCAAATCCGTTTCATCCGCCACAGCGGATTTCATCACTTCAGTGATTTCATCCCGCTAGGGATTTCATTCGTTTCCAAGGGAAACGGATTTAATTGTAGTGAACAAAGTTCACTACTTTATTTTTCCTCCGTCGACAGTAAATACCTTACCGCCGATAAGTCCGGAAATATTATCTTTATCGGGACAGGTGATAAAAACCTGTTTTCCTTTTATATGGTTTAATATAAAGCCTTGGCGCGATTTATCAAGCTCACTCATAACATCGTCAAAAATTACAACAGGCTCTTCCCCTGTTATGTCGAGCAAATTTTTTGCTTCAGCAAGTTTTAAAGCTATCGCAATACTTCTTTGCTGACCCTGAGAACCAAAGGTACGCGCAGAAATACCGTTTATTTTAAAGTCTATTTCATCTCTGTGTGGTCCGACAGAGGTAATACCAGAATAAATATCGGTTTTACGCGCCTTATATAGCTGTTCGGCAAAATCTTCGCTTATTGAAGGAAGATAAACTGCTTCAAGCTCTTCTCTGAGTGAAGAAAGTTCATTGTAAATAGCCGAAGCTGAAACGGTTAAGCTTTTACAATAATCTAACCTGTATTTTGCAATTTTTTCGCCTTTTTCAGAAAGCTCTGATTCAAAAATATCAAGCATTTCGCTTTCCCTTAATCTTCCGTCCATTTCTTTTAAAATGACATTTCTTTGGGTTAGCGCTCTTGTATATTCTTTAAGTAAAATAACGTAATTTGGATATAATTGCCCGATAGCAAGGTCTAAAAATCTTCTTCTGAGGGAGGGACCTTCCTTTATAATGCCTAAGTCAATAGGTGAAAAAACAGTTGCGCAAAAATTGCCGACAAGGTTTGACGCCGATTTTAATTTTTTTCCGTCAATTTCGGCATATCTTCGGTTATTTATGGTTATTTTTGCTTCTCTTTGAATTCCGCCCGTAATAAAATCCATTTTAAGTGATGCATTATTACTTCCAAAGGCAACCATTTCGCTGTCTTTTGCGCCTCTGAAGCTTTTTGCTCCTGTAAAAAGCCAGATAGCTTCTATTAAATTTGTTTTACCTTGGGCATTATTTCCGTAAATAATGTTTGTATCTTCGCAAAACTCAGCCGAAAATGGTAATAAATTTCGGAAATTTTCGCCTGAGAGATTTTTAACTATCATTTTCTATAATTAATCCATTATTTTCAAACTCGGCTGTAAAGCCCTTATAAAGCTTTTTTCCGCGCATTGTACAAATTTCATTATTCACTTTAACTTCACCGTTTTGAATAACCATTTTCGCGTGACCGCCTGTTGAAACAAAGCCGGCAAGCTTAAGGGCAGAATCTAAACGTATGAAATCTTCTTTAATAAAAATCTTTTTATAAGTCATTTTTTTCCTTCTTTTTAATGAAATCCTGCCTAAAGGCAGGGTGAAATCATAAAACTAAAGTTTTATAGTGAAATCTTGTGCTTCGCACAAAATGAAATCAAATCCGTTTCATCCGCCGCAGCGGATTTCATCACGTCAGTGATTTCATTCCGTTAGGGATTTCATTCGTTTCTAAAAGAAACGGATTTAATTGTAATAAAAGCGACGCTTTTATTACTTTATTCTCATTGGCATAATCATATAAAGGAAGCTGTCGGAATCAATGGGTTCAATAAGAAATCCTTCGTTTCCGCCCTTGAAGCTTAATTTAACTTCGTCTGCTTCGGTTGCGCGAAGAGCATCGAGTAAATATTGTGAATTTATGCCTATTTCAAATTCGGGGCCTGTAATTTCGGTTTCGTATGTATCGGTTGCGCTGCCGAGCGCCGAAATACATTTAAAGGTTGAAACAGGATTACCGAAAGAACAACGAACAGGTGTTGTAAGTCTGTCATTAACAACGAGAGAAATTCTTTCAACAATATCAATTATATCTCTTGTTTTAACCTGCATTGTTTGGGTAAATTCTTTAGGAATAGCCTTTTCATAATTTACAAAAACGCCCTCAAGCAGACGGGAAACAAGGGTATATCCGTCAATTTTAAAGGAAACAAGCATTTTTGTAACAAACATATCTATATCTTCATCATCATTATTAATGATTTTAACGGCTTCGCCGATAGCCTTACCTGAAATTACAAAATTACAGTCAATATTTGTGTTGAGATGTTCTTTTCTGATACCCATTCTTCTTCCGTCAATACCAATAAAACGGGCAACACCGTCTTGAACAGTAATATTAAGACCTGTAAGAATTGGACGTGAGCCTTCGCTTGTTGCAACGGCAAAAAGGGTACCTCTTACCATTTCTTTTAAAAGACCGCCCGGCATGGTGATTTTTTCACTTTCGGGAACAGAGGGGGTTTCGGGGAAATCTTCTGCCGACATACCCATAATATCAAAAACAGCATTACCTGATTTAATATGACACATAAGTCTGTCGTCTGCCTCTATAGTTACCGAAACACCGTCACTCTTTCTGAGAATTTCGGTGAGCAGTCGGGCAGAAATAACAATATCACCTGCTTCTTCAGTGGAAGAATAGATTTCTTTTTTCATGCTCATCTCTAAATTATAGCTTACAAGCGTAAGCTTACCCTGTTCGGCAGATAACAAAATACCTTCTAAAACAGGCTGACTTGTTTTTGTTACGATTCTTGATAAATTTTGTACAGCTTCTAAAAGTTCGTGTCTATCGGTTGTAAAAATCATTTTGAAAAATCTCCTTTTTGAAAAAACGGAAAATTAATTAATAAAAAATATAAAAAACAGAAGTAGCAGTAGAAATGGTGAAATATGTTAAAAAGTGGTATAAAGCCTTTATCAGAGTAATTTTGAGGGGTTGATAAGAGGTTTAATTAAAACTGAAAAACTTGTTGAATTTCAGAGTTTTTAACAAGGCTGTGGATAAGTTAAACTTAATTAACATTAATAAGTTGAATATCTTAAAAAATCAGGTTTCATTTTTTAAGTTTTTAATTATATCGTCAATAAGCTCTTTTTCGTGGGCATCTTCTTTAAGCCAGGTTTCAACCTTTTTAACGGCGTAAAGAACGGTTGTGTGGTCCTTGCCGAATGCCTCGCCTATAGGTTTATAAGAAAGCTCTGTGGTTTCGCGGGCAATATACATTGCAATTTGTCTTGCCTTTGCAAGTTCTGCCGTTTTACGCTTTGAAATAATATCTTTTTCAGAAACGTCGTATGTACGGGCAACCTCAGATATAATTTTTTCAATTTTAATAGGCTCGGGCTTGGTGTCGTTGACAACTTCTCTGATAATTTTTTGAACAACGGCAACGGTTGGGGTGGAATTTTGGAGCTGGATGTAAGCCTGAAGGTTTTTAACAACACCTTCGAGCTGACGGGTGTTCATTTTGATATGTTCGGCAATATAGTGAACAATATTTTCTTCCAAAGTAATTCCGAGACTTTCGGCCTTCTTTCTTATAATACCAACCCTTGTTTCATAGTCGGGAGGGGTAATATCGGCGAAAAGACCCATTTCAAGTCGGCTTCTGATACGGTCGTCAAGAGTTTTAACATCCTTTGGGGGACGGTCAAGGGTGAAAACAAGCTGTTTTCCGCCTTGGTGAAGGGCGTTGAAGGTGTTAAAGAATTCTTCCTGTGTTTGTTCCTTACCTGCGATAAACTGAATATCGTCAATAAGGAGAACCTCAAGGTTACGAAAGCGGTTTCTGAAAAGGTCGGCGGTGCCGTGCTGAATTGCTTCGATGAGCTGGGTTGTAAATTCTTCGCATCTGACATATTCAATACGCTTTTCGGGATATTTTTCTTTTATGCGGTTACGGATAGCGAGCATAAGGTGGGTTTTACCAACACCCGACGGACCGTAAATTACAAGAGGGTTGTAGACAATATGGGGATTATCGGCAACCGCCATAGATGCCGCGTGGGCAAAACGGTTACAGGAACCCATAATGAAGTTGTCGAAGGTGAAGGAATCCTCAAAGGAAGAATTTGCGGGGGCAACGGTGTTTGTAAGAATTCGGCCGTTTTCGTCCTCTACAACAATTTTTATTTCCATCTCAATGCCCATAATTTCCATAATGCAGGGATTTAGAAGATGCATATAGTTGGATTCGATAATTTGCTTTTTATAGTCGGAATAAATACCGAGCACAATTTCACCGCCGCGAATTTCAATCGGGTGAAGGTCTTTAAACCAAACGTTGAAAGAGATTTCGGTCATTTTCTTTTTGAGTTCTTGGCATATCGCTTCCCAGATGTCGTTTAAAGATTCTATCTGCATTGTTTTCTCCTTTAAATTTTAAATTTCAGGTAAAAAAGGGCATAATATCCCCTATATATATAATATTTATTATATATTATCATATTTATTAACATAATGCAAGGACAAGTTTGAAAAAAACACGACAAAAAAGGACCTCTTCGGTTTTCGAAGAGGCCCTTTAGTTTTTAATTAGAAAAGTTTGTTTGTGTCAACTTCGTATTTGTCGGTGCAAACACGGACAAGCTCAACAATGAGTAAAACAAAGCAGATAATGGGGCCGATACCGCAAGCTATTGCGCCGAGAGTGTTTAAAAGAATTTTTGTAACACCCTTTTTGGTTTCGCCCATGACAAAGTTGTGAACTCCAAAGCCGCCGATAAGAAGAAGTAAAACAATGATAAGAACCTTATCTTTACCAGCAAGATATCCGTTTGCTTTATTTACGGCAACACCGCAAGAAAGGCAAACCTCTGCATTTTCGTTAACAGGGTTTCCGCAGTTCCAACAATACTTATTGCCTTCACCGGTTTTAACTCCGCACTTAAGGCAGATGGCCTGATTATCGTTCATGGCTTCGCCGCAATTTTTACAGAACATAGAAGAAAACCTCCATAAAATTTATTACAAAAATTATATCATATTTCATCGAATTTTGTCAATATCGTTTGCTTTTGTTTTAAGAGATGGTATAATATAGTATAATGAAGAAAAAAGGATGATGAAAATTTTGAATCTTTTACATATGAAACACGCCTTAACAGTTGCAAAAACAGGCTCGCTTTCCAGCGCTTCAAAGGCATTGCTTATTGCGGCGCCTAATATCAGCCGTTCTATAAAGGAACTTGAAAAAGAGCTTGGAATAACCATTTTCGAACGAACCCAAAACGGCATGGTGCTTACCCCGGAGGGCGAAGAATTTATAAATCTTGCAAAGGGAATTTTAGGCCAGATAGACGAGGTTGAAAAATTTTATAAAACGGGCGCCAAAAGAAAGCAGAAATTTTCGGTTTCAGTGCCCCGCGCCTGCTATATTTCGGAAGCCTTTGCAAACTTTTCTAAAAATTTGTCTAAAGATGCCGCCGAGGTTTTTTATAAGGAAACAAACTCGCAGCGCACACTGCATAATCTTCAAAACCGCGAATATAAGCTCGGTATTATAAGATATGCCGAAAACTATGATAAATATTTCAAGGCTATGCTTGAAGAAAAGGGCTTCGTTTATGAGCAGATTACCGAATTTACTTATTCGCTTATTATGAGCAAGGAAAGTCGCCTTGCGCTTAAAGAGGAAATAACCTTCGGGGATTTATCCGATTATATAGAAATTGCCCACGCCGACCCGTATGTACCATCTGTACCGCTTTCAAAGGTTGTAAAAGAAGAGCTTCCCGATAATATTGACAGAAGAATATTTATTTTCGAGAGGGCAAGCCAGTTTGATTTGCTTTCCACAAATCCCGAAACTTTTATGTGGGTTTCGCCCGTTCCTCAGGCAACGCTTGACCGCTACGGTTTGGTACAAAAGAAGTGTCGAGACAACAAAAAGATATATAACGATGTTTTAATCTATCAAAAGGGCTATAAGCTGACAAAGCTTGATAAGCAGTTTATAGATGAGCTTAATAAATCGAAAACCAGATATATTTAAACCTTTTACCCGTTTCGGCTTTTGCTGAAACGGGTATTATCATTTTTGATAAGGGAGTTTATCTAAATTAAGAATTTCCAAAGTCTGCCGAGATTGTTATAATTTTAACAAAGTCAATCAGGAGGCTTAATAAATGGACAAAAAAGAAAATTTTATAATCGATAGCGTAGAAAAATTAAACGAGGCTATCACAAGGACAAGAAAGGCGCAAAGGCTTTTTGCAACCTATACTCAGGAGCAGGTAGACCGTATTTTCCTTGCCGCCGCATCTGCCGCTACCAAGGCAAGAATTCCCCTTGCTAAAATGGCTGTTGAAGAGACCGGTATGGGTGTAGTTGAAGATAAGGTTATTAAGAACAACTACGCTTCCGAATATATTTATAACGCATATAAGGATACAAAAACCTGCGGTGTTATCGAAGAGGATAAGGCTTTCGGAATTAAGAAGATTGCCGAGCCTATCGGTGTAATTGCGGCGGTTATCCCCACCACAAACCCCACCTCTACCGCTATCTTCAAGTGTCTTTTAGCGCTTAAGACAAGAAACGCTATCATCATCAGCCCCCACCCCAGAGCTAAAAACAGCACCATTGCTGCCGCAAAGCTCGTTTTAGAGGCTGCTGTTAAGGCAGGCGCTCCCGAGGGCATTATCGACTGGATAGATGTTCCTTCCCTCGATATGACCAACACCGTTATGAAAGAGGCAGACATTATCCTTGCAACAGGCGGCCCCGGAATGGTTAAGGCGGCATATTCAAGCGGTAAGCCCGCGCTCGGCGTTGGCGCAGGTAACACTCCCGCTATTATTGATGATACCGCTGACATTCTTTTAGCTGTTAACTCTATCATTCACTCCAAGACCTTTGACAACGGTATGATTTGCGCATCCGAGCAGTCGGTTATCGTGCTTGATACCATTTATGATAAGGTTAAGACAGAATTTGCAAACAGAGGCTGTTATTTCCTTAAAGGCGATGAAATCGACAAGGTTAGAAAGACCATTATCATTAACGGCGCTTTAAATGCTAAGATAGTTGGTCAGCCTGCTTACAAAATCGCCGAGCTTGCAGGAGTTAGCGTTCCCGAGGGAACCAAAATTCTTATCGGCGAGGTTGAAAGCGTAGAGCTTAGTGAGGAGTTTGCACACGAAAAGCTCTCCCCCGTTCTTGCTATGTACAAGGCTCACACCTTCGAGGAGGCTCTCGACAAGGCAGATGTGCTTGTTGCTGACGGCGGCTACGGTCACACCTCCTCTGTATACCTTAACGAGGTTACCGAGACAGAGAAATTAAATGCCTTTGCGGCTCGTATGAAGACCTGCCGAATCTTAGTTAACACCCCCTCTTCACAGGGCGGTATCGGCGACCTTTACAACTTTAAGCTTGCTCCCTCTCTTACCCTTGGTTGCGGTTCCTGGGGCGGCAACTCGGTTTCCGAAAACGTTGGTGTTAAGCACCTTATCAATATTAAAACAGTTGCAGAAAGAAGGGAAAATATGCTTTGGTTCCGTGCTCCCGAAAAGGTTTACATTAAGAAAGGCTGTCTGCCCGTGGCTCTCGATGAGCTCAAGACCGTTCGCGGCGCAAAGAAGGCATTTATCGTAACCGATACCTTCCTTTATGAAAACGGCTACACCAAGCCTATTACCGACAAGCTCGATGAAATGGGGATTGCTCACACCACCTTCTTTGATGTTCAGCCCGACCCGACTTTAAAGAATGCTCAGGACGGCGCAAAGCAGATGGCTGCCTTTAAACCCGATACCATTATCGCTTTGGGCGGTGGCTCTGCAATGGATGCCGCTAAGATTATGTGGGTTCTTTATGAGCATCCCGATGCTGACTTTATGGATATGGCAATGCGCTTTATTGATATTCGTAAGCGTGTATATACTTTCCCGAAAATGGGCGAAAAAGCATATTTCATCGCAGTTCCTACCTCTGCAGGTACAGGTTCTGAAGTAACTCCCTTTGCTGTTATTACTGACGGTGATACTGGTGTTAAATACCCGCTCGCTGACTACGAACTCCTTCCCAATATGGCAATCATTGATACCGATTTCC
>JAZLEK010000034.1:0-16828 GCA_045615225.1 Acutalibacteraceae bacterium
CATGGCTACGATCCGACTTCGCTCCTTCGGAAGCTCAGAAAGCACCTCATAACCGGCATTTACTGTAGGGCTCTGTGCCATAACAAAACCGGTTTCTTCCTCTAATGCCTTTAACTCATCATACAGGGCATCATACTCAAAATTACTCATGATTTCCCTGTTTTCCTGCTCATAGGCATAATTTGCTTTATTTAACAGTTCTACCAGTTCTTCGATTCTCTGTCTTTTTTCCATGACTTTGCACCTCTTTGCCAACTGTCTTATTAGTCACATTCTTTGTAGCAGCTTTTACCTGCTGTTCCCTCTTCATCTGCTTTTCCACTGCCGCCATCTGCTTTTTCACTGCCGCCACAGGCTGCAAGTGTAAATACCATTGAAAGTGCTAATAATAGAACTAATAATTTTTTCATAATAAAATCTCCTTAAAAATTTATATGGTAAGTATATCATTAGTTTGCATATTTGTCAAGCATATTACTGCATAAATATGCATAAAAGGCACCAAATTTTCGGTGCCTTAAAGGTTTTTTAGTCATCTATGTCGGGGTTGGTTGCATTTTCGTAAATAGCAACAACTTCATCCGACGGTTTTTTGTCGAGCAATGTGAATAAAACGGTACAAATTGCACCAACAACGAAACCGGGAACAATTTCATAAACCTTTGTGTCGCAAATAACAGGAGTGGCAACGGTGCTTGTAAAGAGGATAAGCCAAGCAATATCCACAACAGCGCCAGCGATAATACCTGCAACAGCACCTTTATATGTAAGACGCTTCCAGAAGAGTGAAAGAATAACAACAGGACCGAATGCCGAACCGAAAAGACCCCAAGCGTTTTCAACCATGCTCATAATGTTTGAAGCCCAAGAGTCAGCCTTGCCGAGACCGCTTGCAGCGATAAAGAAAGCAACAACTGTTACAGCAAAAACAACTATACGGCCAATCCATAAAAGTTCTTTATCAGATGCTTTGTTTTTGCGGATAATTGGGTTGTAAAGGTCGCTTGTAAAGGAAGAGGAAGCAACCAAAAGTTGACTATCGGCGGTGGACATTGCAGCCGCAATAATTGCCGCAAGCATAAGACCTGCAATAAAGGGAGCGAATACGTCGAGAGCTACTTCAATAAACACACGGCTTTGCATACCTGCGGGTAAAAGTTTTTGTGCAATGGAAGTACCGTCGGTAAAGAGATATGTACGTCCAAGACACGCAATAGCAATAGCAGCGCCAAGGGTTAAAATTAACCAACTGATAGCAACGGTAGCTGATTTTTTAACCATTTTGGAGTTTTTGATAGCCATAAAACGAACGATAATATGTGGCATACCAAAATAACCAAGACCCCAACCAAGACCTGATACGATATCGGTCCAAGGAACGTTAAACGGATTGCTACCGAAAGCGGTAATACCTTCTGCAAATGCGCCTGAGAAGGAAGAATCAAACTTGCCAACGAATACCATAATAATAGGTGTTGAAACGAGGGCAAAAAGCATTAAAAGACCTTGGAAAAAGTCGGTCCAACAAACTGCTTTATAACCGCCCAAGAAGGTGTATGTAAGTACCAAAATAGCAAATATAATCATTGCTAAAAGTTGGCGTGTTTCAAACCAAGGAATTACGGTTGCAAAAACGGTAGCGCCCGCGTTAAATGCCGAAGCTACGTAAACTGTAAAGCTTATAAGGAAGATAATAGCACAAACAACCTTAAGTACAGGGCTTTGCGAAGCAAAACGGTTTGTTAAATATTGAGGAACTGTGATAGAGTCGCCCGCAGCTTTTGAAAAACGGCGTAAACGGCGCGCAACGAAAATCCAGTTTAAAGAAGTACCAAGCGCCAAGCCGATACCGATCCAAACCTTACCAAGACCAAACGCGATAATGCTACCGGGGAAGCCCATAAGTAGCCAACCGCTCATATCAGAAGCTTGAGCACTAAGGGCAGTAACCCAAGGACCCATACTTCTGCCACCTAAAAAGTATTCTTTTTCGCCGTTATCTTTTGTACTTACAAAGAAGTAAATACCGATACCTAAAATAACGACAAAGTAGAGAATAAATGCAAATGTCATTATATTTTACATCCTTTCAAGAAATAGATAATTTATTTTATCACATTTATTCACAAATAGCAAGAATTTATTGCTTTAAAGTTAAAAAATGCTGTGCATTGTTATTTTTGTATCTTCAAGTATTTGGTGAATAAGGATTTTTACCGTATCGGAATACTCGTAAAAAAGCTCGTTATCCTTATATTTTGAATATACGTTCATTAATGAAATCGCTTCTTCAATATCGTCAATACGGTTGTGATTGACAAACACCGAAAGCATTTTTTCTTTTTCGTTCCAATAATCCTTTAATTCTTTGGCTTGGTCGTATGCGGAGGAGTGGTTATTATAAGTGTCAACCGCTTTTTCGAGTAAAGAATTTGCGTTATCACAACTGTTTTTAATATAAAAAAGGCTTGAAAGGTATATCGCAACTACAAAAACAAATAATACACCCGCTATAATAAGTCTTTTCATTTAATTGCCCTTCTTTATAATGCAGATATTTTCGTAACGGTCGAGTGTCATAAGAAAAACCTTTGATACTTCGGTGCCGTTGGCGTGTAATTTTTTATTTATTATATCGGTAGTGATATTGAGTGCCTTAAGTGAATCGTCCAAAATTTTGCCGTCGCTTATCACAGGCAAGGGAAGAACTGATTTTTCTTTTTTTATTCCAACGTCTTTAACGGTGGCGGGTTGGTCGCCACTTTTAAGCAAAACGCTCAAATTTCCGTTTATTTCAAGCACCGCAAATGCAACGGCTGAAATATCGAAAACGTTTTGCATACGAAGTTGCTCCACAAGGTCTAGAACGGTCATTCTAACGTCTTTCATAGCCTTTTGGTCGAGCACACCGTTGTTGATTATAACTACCGAATTACCGCTCATGAATTTGCGAATTTTAAGACTTTTCATTGATAAAACCGACATTACGATTTCGAGCACAATGAGCATAAAAATAGCAACAACACCGCTTAAAATGGGTTGGCTTATATCCTGAAGCGGAATTGCTACAATTTCGGATATTAAAAGGGTAATAACAAGTTCATTTGGTTGCATATCACCGATTTGGCGTTTGCCCATAACCCGTATTGCGAATGTAACGAATACGTATAGTATTATTGTGCGAATAATTGTTGTTATCATTTTATCACCAAAAATATTATACCCACAAAAAAATAAAAACCGCTGAAATCAGCGGTTTTTAATAACTTTTGTATGATTTGTGATAAATTCAATTTCATTAAATTTACTTTGTAGCAATTCCTTAAGCGGTTCGATTACTACGTCTTCAGTATCAAAGTGACCCGCATCAAAAAGCGCTACACCTAAACGGTCGGCATCCAAAAAGTGATTGTGCTTAACGTCGGCGGTGAGAAGCGCATCCGCACCGAATTTTGCGGTTTCTTCAACGTAGTTTCCACCACTGCCGCCGCAAACCAAAATGCTTGTTATCGGTTTCTTACAATCGGTATATTTTACGGCACCGCCAAGAGTTGATTTAACTTTTTCGGCCAAATCGTCGGCTGAAATTGGTTCAATCTCACATTTTTTGATAGCGTAACCATCATAGGTAAGCACGGTCTCGACCGATATGGGTGAAAGAATTTTCACAAGGTTGTCGTTTACTCCGCCTTCGCCTATATCAAGGTTAGTGTGCATTGATATAACCGAAATACCGTTTTTTAAAACTTCGTAAGCAATACTGCCTTTAAGCACGTGTTTAAGTGGGCTAAAAATAACGGGGTGGTGGGTAATAATTAACTCGCAACCGTTATTTCTGGCGGTTTTAATAGCGTCTGTCGTGCAATCAAGCGCTACAATCGCTTTTGAAACAAAAGCATCCGGGTCGCCAATTAAAATACCAACGTTATCAAAGCCACAGGCGGTATCGACAGGGTATTTTTCATTTAAAAAGTTAAAAATATCTCTAACTGTCATAAATTAGGCCTTCTTTTGAAAAGAATCTTTAAGAGCTACTGTGCGGTTAAAAATTAATTTTTCATCGGTTGAATCCTTATCAACGCAGAAGTAACCTTGGCGCATAAATTGGAATGTATCGCCCGCATTAACCTTTGCTAAAGCCTTGTCGATTTTGCAATTTTCAAGAACGGTTAAAGATTCGGGGTTAAGGTTATCCGCAAAGGAAGATACACCTTCTTCATCGCTTGGGTTGGGAACGTTGAAAAGGCGTTCATAGAGGCGAACTTCGGTATCAAGGCAGTTTTTAGCATCAACCCAGTGTAAAGTACCCTTAACCTTTCTGCCGTCGGGTGTTTCACCGCCGAATGATTCGGGGTCGTAGGTTGCGTGAACAACTGTGATATTGCCGTCTTCGTCAGTTTCGTGAGAAGCGTATTTAATGTAGTAAGCGCTCTTGAGGCGAACTTCTTTTGCAGGGCACAAGCGGAAATATTTTCCGGGTGGTTCTAACATAAAGTCGTCTTGTTCAATATAAATTTCGCGAGAGAAGGTAACCTTAGTTTTGCCAAGTTCAGGCTTATTTGGGTTAATATCAACTTCAATATCTTCAGTTTTGCCTTCGGGATAGTTATCGATTATAACCTTTAGCGGACGAAGAACTGCCATTGCTCTGTCGGCATTAAGGTTGAGGTCATCACGAATACAGGATTCTAAAAGCGCATAATCAATAACGCTATATGCCTTGCTGACACCGATTTTTTCAACAAATGTGCGAATAGCTGCTGCAGGATAGCCTCTTCTTCTCATTCCGCAAAGGGTTGCCATTCTTGGGTCATCCCAACCAGAAACAAGATTATCGTTTACAAGCTTTAAGCACTTACGCTTAGAGGTAAGGGTATAGTTTACATTCATTCTTGCAAACTCTATCTGACGAGAGGGCTCAGGAAGCTCGAGCTTTTCTAAAAACCAATTGTAAAGAGGTCTATGGTTTTCGAATTCGAGTGAGCAAAGAGAATGGGTAACGCCCTCTTTGGTATCGGAAAGGGGGTGCGCAAAGTCGTACATTGGGTAAACGCACCACTTGTCCCCTGTTCTGTGGTGGGTTGCCTTCATAATACGGTAGATTACGGGGTCGCGCATATTGATATTTGAAGAAGCCATATCAATTTTTGCGCGAAGCACCATAGCTCCGTTTTCAAACTCACCCGCAGTCATACGGGCAAACAGGTCTTTAGATTCCTCAATGGGTCTGTCACGGTATGGGCTGTTTTTACCTGCCTCGGTAAGTGTTCCGCGCATTTCTCTTATTTCGTCGGGGGTAGACTCATCAACATAGGCAAGGCCTTTGTCGATAAGCTTCAAAGCGCACTCATAGATAAAATCGAAATAATCGGAAGCAAAGTAAACATTATCCCTATTAAAGCCGAGCCATTTAATATCTTCCATAATGGCGTCGACATACTCAACGTCCTCTTTTGTGGGGTTGGTATCGTCAAGGCGAAGGTTACATTTACCTCCGTATTTTTCGGCTGTGCCAAAGTCTATGCAGATAGCCTTGGCGTGACCGATATGAAGATATCCGTTGGGCTCAGGGGGAAAACGGGTTTGAACCCTGCTATATACCCCTTCTTCAAGGTCTTTATCAATAAAATCATAAATAAAGTTAGAGGGGGTAGAAACTACCTCTTCATTTATTATTTTTTCGTCTGCCATAATTTTCTCCTAAATACTCAAAATAGCATCATTTAAACGCTTTACACATTCGTCTTTACCTAAAACCTGCATAATGCTGCAAAGGTCAGGTGTGTTTCTTCTGCCCGTAACGGCAATACGAAGAACTGTGGATAAATCTCCCGCGCTTCCTTTATAGGCTTCCCTGTTTGCCTTATACTCTTTGGTTTCGGCGGCAAAGCCAAGGCCGGGAGCGATTTCTTTAATCTTTGCAAACCACTCTTCCTTGGTATCTTCTGCACAGTAAACCTCGATATACTTCTCAAGGAAAGCCTTTATATCTTCAGCCGCAAGGTTTTCGGGGAATTCATAGCAAGGTGTATAAAGCTCGCTGAAGAAATAAGAAGAGTAGTTCTTTGCTTCGTTCCACTTTGCAATATCTTTACGGGGTTTGGGGCAATCGCGGTCGATAGCGAAAACAGATTTTGTGTAGTCTATATCGCGGGTAAGAATCTCATAAAATTCTTTATCAAATTCCTTTGCCCATGCGGTAAGTTTTTCAACTACGGTTTCACTGTTCATTGTGGAAACAATATTCTTCGAAACATCGTTTAGCTTATCGTTATCGAAAAGGGCGCCCGAAACCGACATCTTTTTAAGGTTGAATTTAAACTTTTGACGGGGTTCGTTCGGATTGGCGCGGCGCCAATCTTCAAATTCGCTTGATGCGATTGTCATTAAATATTCAATAACGCTTTTTGCATCGTAACCCTCTTCGGCAAAGTAGTAAACTGCGGCTTCGGGGTCTTTACGTTTTGAAATTTTGCGCTTTGCGCCATTATCTAACTTCATAATGGGAGCAACGTGGCAGAATTTTGGAGGCTTGAAGCCAAGAAGACTGAAAAGCTGAATATGTTTGGGAACCGAGGATAACCATTCGTCACCGCGGATAACGTGGGTTGTGCGCATAAGGTGGTCATCTACCGCGTGAGCGAAGTGATATGTGGGAATTCCGTCGGATTTAAGAAGAACAAAATCTTCATCATTTTCGGGAAGCTCTACCTTACCCTTTATTCCGTCGTCTACAAAAACGCGATTTTCTTCATTTCCCGGTGATTTAAGGCGGATAACATAAGGCTTGCCTTCTTTAATGAGGGCTTCTGCCTCTTCTACGGTTATATTTCTGTGAACAGCATACTCACCGTGGTAGCCTGTTCTGATTTTATTCTTTTCCTGTTCTTCACGAACCTTGCTGAGTTCTTCAGCAGTGCAGAAGCAAGGGTAAGCAAGTCCTTCGCTTACAAGTTTCTTAGCAAAACACTGATAAATCTCGGCGCGCTCGCTCTGTTTATAAGGGGCGTAATCACCCTTTTGTTCAGTTGGTGTAACAAAGCCTTCGTCAATGTTGATTCCAAAGCGGATTAGACCATTTATAATATCGTCAATTCCGCCCTCAACCTCGCGCTTTTTATCGGTATCTTCAATTCTTGTATAGAAGATTCCATCAGTAGAATCTGCAGTAATTCTGTTGACCAGCGCCATAAAAAGAGTGCCAAGGTGGAGATAACCTGTTGGGCTTGGGGCAATTCTTACAACCCTTGCGCCCTCAGGTAAATCTCTTTTAGGATATTTATTCTCGTAATAATCGGGGGTTTTATCGATATGACCGAGCAGCAGCTCTGCCATTCTTTCAAAGTTATTCATTTGCGGCTCCTATTTTTTCTTTTTTAAAAGTTTATTAAGCTCGTCCATAAATGTGTTAATATCGCGAAATTCTCTATAAACACTTGCAAAACGAACATAAGCAACCTCGTCGATTTCTTTAAGCTTTAGCATAACGAGTTCGCCGATTTTATCGGAAGATACTTCGCGGTCTAAGGTGTTTTGAATTTCTGCTTCAATATCGTCAACGGCGCGTTCTATTGTATCAAGGGAAACGGGGCGCTTTTCACAAGCTCTGACCATACCGTTGATTATCTTCTCTCTTGCAAAGGTTTGACGGGTCTTGTCCTTCTTGATTACAATGATGGGAAGACTTTCAATAATTTCATAGGTTGTGAAACGGCGGCAACAGTTAAGACATTCTCTGCGGCGTCTGATACGCTCTCCTTCATCGGTAGGTCTGGAATCGATAACCTTGCTTTCTTCGTAACCACAAAACGGACATTTCATAAACAAATCCACCTTTATACATATAATGTAGCCATTATTAGATATATATTACCACAACATTTTGTTAAAAACAAGAATTTTATGTTGCCAAAACGCTATATAACTGATAAAATAATGTTAAATTAACTTTAAAGGAGAAAAAATATGAGTTTTCAGACTTCCTTACCCGTAAAAGGCGATACCGTTGCAGTAATGCACACAAATATGGGCGACATTAAAATCAAGCTTTTTGTTAACGAGGTGCCCCGTACTGCAAACAATTTTATTGAGCTTGCAAAAAAGGGTTATTATAACGGAATTATCTTCCACCGCGTTATTAAAGATTTTATGATTCAGGGCGGTGACCCAACAGGTACAGGTATGGGCGGCGAAAGTATTTATGGAGAAAAGTTCGAGGATGAATTTGATATGAAGCTCCACAACGTTCGCGGCGCATTATCTATGGCAAATGCAGGTCCCAACACTAACGGCAGTCAGTTCTTTATTGTTCAGGCGGATACCTGCCCCGATACAATGCTTTCTCAGATGGAACAGCTTACCGACAGAGGCTTCCCCACCGATACTATTGAAGATTATAAGAATCTTGGCGGCACCCCTTGGCTTGACTTTAAGCACAGCGTTTTCGGTCAGGTTTATGAAGGAATGAATGTCGTTGATGATATTGCAAACGTTCGTTGCGGCGCAGGCGACAGACCTATGTACGACGTTACTATCGAAGGCATTGATATTTTAGAGATTTAAGTTTTAAAAATAACACCTCGGTCAATAATATGACCGAGGTGTTTTGTTTTGAAAAAATTTATTACCGTTTTAGTTATGTTTTCGGCTATATGTTATTTTACTCTTATTGCTTTATTAACAGCAATTATAGTTTGGCTGTTTTAAGGCTCAAATTGTTCAAATATAGTAATATAGCCTTCACCTTTAGCGGTATTGTGGTCTTCGGTGTTTTTTATTGTCCAACAAACAGGCTGAAGCGCCCAGAATTTCACACAAATTTGGTTGAAAATTAATTTTCTGTCTGCAAATTTGTAGGCAATAAAATCGGGTTGGGTTACACAGTTGAACATAAGCGCCGTTAGTAGAATTCTAAGTGGCAAGGGCTGACCCGATTTAGATTTTAAAAAGTTCTGGGAAAGCTGTCCCCTTGTTATATCGGGGCGGTGTCTGTGAAGCCACATAAGAACTCTTGGGTCAAAGGATTCTATGCAGTAGGCGCCCTTATAATCTTTTAGCGCATCCATTGTAGCTTTGCAAAGTTCAGCCGTGTTTCCTTCGGTTTTAAGCTCGATTATAAGCGGAACCTTGCCGTCAACAAGCTCTAAAACTTCAGAGAAAGAGGGTATGTGATGCTCAGTGCCCTCAAGATTATAATCCTTAAGAGTATCTAAGGTTAAATCCTTGATATTACCCGAAACACCTGCCGTGCGGTCAAGGGTATTGTCGTGGAAAACGGCTAAACCACCGTCAGACAGCAAATGTAGGTCAAGTTCTATTCCGTAGCCCTTTTCTACCGCCGCCTTGAAAGCGGGCATACTGTTTTCGGGGATTTCGGGTTTGCTATGAAGACCTCTGTGGGCTATATCAAACCCAATTATTCCTTTAAAACGCTTTTCCCCGCCTCTGCCTGATAAAATAAGCAAAAACACAACTGCCAAAAAGCAAATCAGAGTTATAAAAAACGGCATATTAGTCACCTACATCAAAGGCTTCAAGACCTTTTTTGGCTTCGATTTTATTATCACCGTGTTTAACAAATAACATTGTTACAAAGGCAAGCGCAACGAACACCGCTGCATAAATAAACAATGTATTATAGCCAACATAGGTAAGAAGATTACCCGAAATTATGGGAGTAATTATCTGAGCAAACATACTGAAAGTATAGTAGTAACCCGTAAACTTGCCAACGTCTGCGCCCGAACACATTTCAACAACCATTGGGAAGCTGTTTACATTGATGGAAGCCCACGCTATTCCGACAAGGGCGAATATTACAAAAAGAACGGGACTGAATGTAGTTGACATACAGGTGAAAACAAAGCCTGCGGCAAAGGATAAAGCAAGTAAAATAACGCCGAATATGATGGTCTTTTTTCTTCCGACCTTACTTGCAATAGAGCCTACGGGAATATAGCTTATAACTGCGGCAACCGTTGCTATAAGCAGACACTGTGCCGAATCGCCCGCCGACATACCCCACATTTTTGCGGCATAGGTTGAAAACCATGTTTTAACGGCATTGTAGCCGATAAACCAAAGAGCAACCGATAAAAGCAAGAAAATAAGACTGCGTTTTACATCCTTTGGCATAACCTTTTTATCGCTTTCATCCTCGGTTTGTACCGTAAGCTCATCTTCAGGGTGAGCCGCTTCGTAATCTTCCCTCTCCTTTACAAGTTTAGGCTCGTTTACAAAGAAAAGAAGAACTAAAAGCGCGGCAATCATTACTCCGCCAACTATTGCGAAAGCTCCAAAATAATTAACATGGGCAAGTCCTGCAGTTTTAGCAGAAGAATAAAGAATTCCTGCAACAACAAGGTAAATTACGCCGCCGATAGCGCCCATAAGGTTGATTATTGCGTTACCCTTACTGCGAAGAGGCTTTAATGTAACGTCGGGCATAAGAGCTACGGCAGGGCTTCTGTAAACGCCCATTGCAACAAGCAAAAGTCCAAGACAAACAACAAAAAGAATTAATTTATAAGTAGCGGGTGCAGAAAAATAGCTGTTGTCGAGCATTGGCAGTAGTGTCATTAAAATAACCGCCATTATTGTACCGACCAAAATAAAGGGACGGCGTTTGCCTAGCTTACTTTTACAGCGGTCGGAAAAACCGCCGAAAAGAGGAAGCAGGAAGATAGCAAGAATGTTATCTGCCGCCATAATGTATCCTGTCACACTCTCATCCATCTTAAAGGTATTTTTGAGAATAAGCGGAACAAGCGCGTCGTATAATTCCCAAAAAGTACAGATAGAAAGAAATGCAAAACCGACAAGGATTGTGCGTTTTGTATTAAGTTTCATAAAAAATTTACTCCATTTCTGCATTTTTATGGTATAATAGTACCATACAGGATACTATCTTGTAAATATTTTTAAGCGAAAGGATTTTAAAAATGTCAGTAATAAACGTTACCAAAGAAAATTTTGATGAAATATTAAACAGTGAAAAAACTGTTCTTCTTGATTTTTATGCCGATTGGTGCGGTCCGTGCCGTATGGTATCCCCTATCATCGATGAAATTGCAGAGGAAAACGCTCAGTATCTTGTGGGAAAAATTAATGTTGATAATGAACCCGAACTTGCCACCGCTTTCGATGTTATGACCATACCCACACTTGCCGTTTTAAAAGACGGAAAAACCGTAAATCAGGTATCGGGTGTCAGACCAAAGGCACAGATTCTATCTCTGCTTGAGGGCTAAACAGTGATGGAGCATATTTTTGATACTATAATTATAGGCGGAGGTCCTGCGGGATATACTGCCGCGCTTTATGCGGCAAGAGCAGGTCTTGATACGGTAATTATTGAAAGAATGTCTATTGGCGGTCAGATGACCCTTACCGGAGATATTGAAAACTACCCGGGTTTTGATGAGGGAATTGACGGGATTACCCTTGGTATGAAAATGCAAAACGGTGCTGAACGTTTTGGCGCTAAAACTGTTTATGATGAAGTTCAAAGGGTTGATTTGAGCGGAAAAATCAAAAAAATCGAAACCCTTGGCGGCGAGTATTTTTCAAAAACAGTTATAATCGCTGTTGGCGCTAACCCAAGAGAGTTGGGACTCGAAAATGAAGATAAGTTTACAGGCAGAGGTGTTCATTACTGCGCCCACTGCGATGGCAGATTTTACAAAGGCAAAACCGTTGCGGTTGTTGGCGGAGGCAACTCTGCCGCGGCTGATGCGCTTTACCTTTCCAGACTTGTTGAAAAGGTTTATTTAATTCACCGAAGAGATACTTTAAGGGCAACTAAAATTTATCATGAGCCGCTGCTCAAAACCGAAAACATAGAATTTTTATGGAACAGCACGGTTGAAAAGCTCCACGGCGAAAACAAGTTATCGTCACTTAAAATTAACACCAAAGGTGAGCTTCGCGACTTAACGGTTGACGGCGTTTTTGTAAGTATAGGAAGACGTCCTGCTACCGAGTTTTTAAACGGTATTTTACCACTTGACGAACACGGGTATGTAATCGCAGGAGAAGACACAAAAACCTCTATAGACGGCGTGTTTGCAGCAGGTGATGTAAGAACAAAATCGCTCAGACAAATTGTAACCGCAGTTTCGGACGGCGCAGTTTCCGCCGATATGGTAGAAAAATATCTTACAGAATAATAAACACCCCCGTAGAACGTTGGATTGCGATAAAAATGGATATGGGTTAAGAAAAAAGCCGACTTTTAAACAAGTCGGCTTTTGATCGTGTTTCATATTATCGTTAGAGATAACCCTGACATTTATCTATAGTCTATAAGAGACTGTCTTTCGTTCCAAACATCAAGATGGTGCTGATAAACTTCATCGGGAATTTCAGGCTCGCCTTTAGAATATGGTGATAACAGTTGGTCGCCTGCAATTTCGGGGTCTGTACAACGGTTATCGTTCCTATATTCTTCGCGCACTTCAGCCTTTCTCATATCAGGAATTTCTTTTGGAACCCCGCCATCAAGAACAGAGAGATATCCAAAGAAACCGCACATCCACATATTTATAGCTTCATAAACATCAATGATGTCGGCATCTTCATTACCCAAAACATAGTCACAAGCGTTATAAAGACAATAAAAATCACTGCCTCCGTGTCCATGTTTAACGGCACCTGCCAGCGGGTCTTCGGGAATATAGCTCGTTGCTTCCCAATTATACACGCCTTCTACGGCATCTATGTTCTCATAAACTCTCGAAACGTCGCCTGCCTTCGCATCCTCTCTTGCAGATTCCATTCTTCCCATAGAACCATATACCGTATACCATACAGAATTTTTAGAACAACCTACGCCGTGCACGCTCTTTACTATTGCATCGTTCTCAAGAGTTACCATTTCAACGGCAGTATGTCCTGCAGCGGCACCCATTCGTGCCATTCTTGCATTGAAAGGACACTCGAATCCGGTTACCTTAACAGGTCTTAAACCCGAAATATGTAAGAGCGGTCCTACAGAGTGTGTGCAATAATAAAATGCCGACATTCTGTTTCTCCAGTGATTTCTATCACCGCAGGTCAGTACTGACCAATCCGGCTCGCAGTTATGGAGATACTCGCCCTCAGCATATTCAAATTCGCCAAGGTCTCCTGCCTTATATCTTCTTCTGATTTCCATTGGGGCTTTCATAAAGCAATAGTTTTCAGCATAACAATACTTCATTCCTGTTCTTTCACAGCATTCAATAAGGGCTACTGCTTGCGCCATAGTCTGTACCGGTAAAACCTCACTGATTACGTTCTTTCCGGCTTCCATAGCTTTAATAGCAAAGGGCGCGTGCTCCGTTGCGTAATTAGCAAGAATTACAACGTCCATATCGTGTTTTAAAAACTCGTCAAAATCCTCATAATAAGTTATTGTATCGGTAGCAAGCTGTTCTTTAACATTCTTTAGACCCTCAGCCCATTTATCGCAAATTGCGACTATCTCAGCATTATCGGCATCATTGCAAAAACGCCAAACCATTCTGCCTCTTCCAATACCCACAACTCCGACTTTACATTTTTTCATATAATTACCTCCTAATTATTCAGGATGCTATAATGATTATATATTAGAAATCATCGAAGTTAAATGGAAAATTTCCGCATATATCGGTAAATTATCCACATTTCTTCTTGACCAACGCATTGTTTTTGATATAATAACTATGGTGATGTCAAATGGAAGACAATATTTGCAAATTTGTAAAGACAAAAAACGTTATGGAAAACCTTAACATAATCAATTTCATATATGAAAAGGAAGCAAAATTTAAACATTTCTTTATTATTCCTTCATGTTATGGACTATATATTGTCACAAGCGGTTCCGGCGCTTTACATACCAAGGATGGAATTTTCGAAATAAATAAAGGTGATTTGTTTTTCACCTTTTCCTCAAAACCGTACTTTATTGAAAATTATGACAATTTACAATATATTTACATTACCTTTATAGGTCTTCGCGCATCAGGTTTATTTACAAGACTTAAAATTTCATACTCCTCCCCTGTATATCATGAATTTGATTTTCTGTGTAACAGATGGATGTCGGATTTCGAAAAAGCTAATGAAAACAATATTGACCTTATTTGCGAGGGCTTGTTGTTACATACTCTTTCATATCTGTGTGATACAAACGAAGAAAATTCAATAAATAATAAGGTTAACGGCATAGTTAAGCTGAAGCAATATGTTGACACTCACTATACAGAATCAGAGTTAACGCTTAATAGTATTAGCAAGCAATTTAATTACAGTTCTAAATATGTATCGTATGCATTCATAAACCTCACAAAAATATCCTTTTCAAAGTATCTTACCGACCTGCGCCTAAAACATGCACAAGCTCTTATCAAAGGCGGAATGAGTAATATATCAGATATTGCAACCGCCTGTGGTTATAACGACCCTCAGCTGTTTTCCAAAAACTTTAAAAAGCAATACGGCACTTCTCCAAGAAATTTTATAAAAAATATAAGTAAATGAATATTCACCAAAAAAGATTTGAGTAAGTTGGCGGAGCGCACACTTGTTTATCAAAATAAAAAGGAGCCAATGGCTCCTTTTTTTCTATGATTTTCTACGAATGATGAAATAGCTGACCCAATAGATTAAAAGCAAAGAGCATACGGTCATACCGATTGTTGTGGCAAGCTCGGTAATTTTCATTATCTGCAAAATTATTACCGCAACACAAGCTAAAATAACATACAGGTTAAAAGAAAAACTTTTTGCCTTATTTGCTATGGCAATGTTTCGTTCATCGGTTTCGGCAATTTGCTGTTTTTTAATAGTTTCATCACTTTTGGTTATTATGAAATGATTTCTGACACGCGCTATACCGATAACAAGAAGCGCAGTGCCAAAGGGAGATAAATATTCGCTTGTACCGTTTACGGTTAAAGCAACTATTATCATTGCAACACCTATCACAATATAGGAGATGCCAAAACAAAGTCTTGTTTTAAGCTTTTTCTTAAAATCCATCGTTATTCCTCCTCGTAAATAAATACATTTTCAATATTGGTTTTAAAATATTTTGCAATTTTAAAGGCAAGCTGAAGCGAGGCATTGTATTTTCCGTTTTCAAGAGAAATTATTGTTTGGCGGGTCACCTCGACTGCGAGCGCCAATTCTTCCTGTGTTACATTGTGTTCTTTTCTCAGTTCTTTAATTCTGTTATTCAATTTGCCACCTCCAAAAGTAAAGTTTGCTTTACAATTTGATTATATATCAACAAAAATAAAATGTCAAGTATGTTTTACATTTTTTATAAAATAAAAAAGTCCATCCCTAAGGATGGACTTTTGGCTGGTTTAAATAAATCCGAAGTCCTTTGTATAACCTGTATACTGCGCAATGCACATCGTTTTCATAAGCAAACACGAATAATCCGAACCTGATTTTAAAGGTGTGATTTTCGTCTTTGCATTGTTAAAATACTCGTTAATCCGTCAGGATTAACTGCGTTTTGTGCCTCGCACAGCCAAAAATCCCATTCCTATAAAATTCTGCGACCTAAAACGAACAGAATTTCGTGTGATTTTTGGTGCGAAAGAGTTCGTAAGGCTAACGCCTACGGACGATGACAAACCGAAAAGTGCCGAAATTATGCCGTTTTAGGCTGGTTCGGATTATTCGTGTTTGCTTAAAGAACCGCGATTGAGTATCCATTGCATAAACCTCACCTATGATTTTTTCGCATCAAAAATCCTGAAGGCTCTCCAATAACGCCATAGATGTTCGCACGATTCTGCAAAAATGTATTTAAACTTTAACCTTTTTGTTTTTTCTTTTGTTTTCATACATAGCATTATCTGCGCGTTTGAATACGTCATTAAAGCAAAAATCCTTGTCCGGCTCAAACACCGCAAAGCCCCTTGCAATGCTGATATGGATTTTATCTTTTTCTTCTATAATCGTATTTTCACACAGTGCATCCAAGTTTGTAAACAGTTCTTTGCAATGCTCTAAATCCTTGTACCTAAGAATGGTCAAAAACTCATCTCCACCTATTCTAAAGACAAGGCTTCTTTTGAAAACTTCCGAAATTGCTTTTGCAGCTGCTACAATCAACTTGTCGCCTACATCATGCCCATACGTATCATTGGTTTCTTTCAATTGATTCAAGTCAAATACAACAATACCAAAATTGGCGGTTTTATTTTCGATTTCTTTGTCAAACTCCGTTGTCCATCTTTTGTACGACGTAGTATTTCTAAGACCTGTCAGAGAATCCCGATTAGCAGAAAAGTGCAGTTCTCTTTCTCGTTCATGCAAACGAACTGCCATATTTTCAAATGAAGCATTTAAAAGTTCTATTTCGGAGATGTTGCTATGTACAAACTCTACATTGTAATCTCCGTTTGAGAGATGCACCGATGCATCGACTAACTTTTTAAGCGGAGCAACAATTTTTCTTACAACAAAGACGGCAATAATCGTGAAAAACGCAGAAAGCACCAAAACAACAAACAAAATCTTAAAACTGATTTCATACCTGATTTGCCTTATGTCTTCATAGCTCGCCGAAAGGACAAGAGTCATACCGTTTTTCAACTTTTTTGACACATTTAAATATTTTGAATTGTCATTTGTTTGCTCTTCGCTGTCGCTGTCATAGCCGCAAACTACAGTTTCATCAATTTGCAGATGGGCAAAGCCGTTTTCATAAATTTTGATCTGGTGTACCCGCTCGCTCAAAACCGTATAATCAAAATCCATGCCCACAACGCCGATAAACTTTTCCTCATGGTACATGGGCACCACATAAGAAATCATATGAATATCATTGTTCAGGTTGTAGTAA
>JAZLEK010000035.1:0-7379 GCA_045615225.1 Acutalibacteraceae bacterium
GATACATTAACGATACCGTTAGCGTCGATATCGAAGGTTACTTCAATCTGGGGGATTCCGCGAGGAGCGGGAGCAATTCCGTCGAGCTTGAAGATGCCGAGAGATTTGTTATCTCTTGCAAATTCTCTTTCTCCCTGAAGAACGTGAACCTCAACAGAGGTCTGACCGTCTGCAGCGGTAGAGAAAATCTGGCTCTTCTTTGCGGGGATGGTGGTGTTTCTGTCGATAACCTTTGTGGAAACGCCGCCCATAGTTTCAATACCGAGAGAGAGAGGTGTTACGTCGAGGAGAAGAAGTCCCTTAACGTCACCGCCGAGTACACCGCCCTGAATTGCGGCGCCGAGAGCAACACATTCGTCGGGGTTTAAGCCCTTAGAAGGCTCTTTGCCAATAAAGTTTTTAACTGCTTCCTGAACAGCGGGGATACGAGAAGAACCGCCAACCATAAGAACCTTGTGAATTTCGCTCTTTTGAAGACCCGAATCGGCAAGAGCCTGACGAACGGGACCCATTGTTGCTTCTACAAGGTCATCGGTGAGTTCGTTGAACTTAGCGCGGGTTAAGGTTGCCTCATAGTGCTTAGGACCGGTTGCATCTGCTGTGATGAAAGGAAGGTTGATATCGGTTGTGGTCATACCTGAAAGGTCAATTTTAGCCTTTTCTGCTGCTTCCTTTATTCTCTGCATTGCCATTTTATCGTTGGACAGGTCAATGCCGTTTTCAGCCTTGAAGCCTGCAACAATCCAGTCCATAATTCTCTTATCGAAGTCGTCACCGCCAAGACGGTTGTTACCTGCGGTTGCAAGAACTTCCTGAACGCCGTCGCCCATTTCGATGATAGATACGTCGAAGGTACCGCCGCCAAGGTCGTAAACCATAACCTTCTGGTCGTCTTCCTTATCTATAGAATAAGCAAGAGCGGCTGCGGTGGGCTCGTTGATAATTCTCTTTACATCAAGGCCTGCAATTTTACCTGCATCCTTGGTTGCCTGACGCTGAGCATCGGTGAAGTATGCCGGAACGGTGATTACAGCCTCGGTTACTGTTTGACCGAGATAAGCTTCGGCATCTGTCTTTAATTTCTGAAGAATGATAGCAGAAATTTCCTGAGGAGTATAAGCCTTTCCGTCGATAGTAACGGTATTGGTTGTTCCCATATCTCTTTTAATAGAAGAGATTGTGCGGTCGGGGTTGGTGATAGCCTGACGCTTTGCAACCTGACCTACCATTCTTTCTCCTGTCTTAGAGAATGCAACAACAGAAGGGGTAGTTCTTGCGCCCTCTGCGTTTGCGATAACTACTGCTTCGCCGCCTTCCATAACGGCAACGCAAGAGTTTGTTGTTCCTAAGTCAATTCCAATAATTTTTCCCATTGTGATTTTCTCCTTTAAATAATATGCTTTTTAATGAAATCGCACCTTCGGTGCAATGAAATCATAAATAAATTTATGATGAAATCTTCTGCTTCGCAGAAAATGAAATCAAATCCGTTTTATCCGCCGCGGCGGATTTCATCACGTCAGTGATTTCATCCCGACAGGGATTTCATTCGTTTCCCGTAGAAACGGATTTAATTGCAAACTAACTGTGTTAGTTTGCAACCTGTACCATTGCGGGTCTTACAACGGTGTCGCCGAATTTGTAACCCTTTTGAAGCACCTGCGCGATAACGTTTTCACCGAAATTCTCGTCTTCTATATGCATTATTGCTTCGTGAAGATTCGGGTCGAAGGTTTCTCCCACTGCGCCGATTTCGACTAAACCGAGTTTAGAAGAAAGGTCGGACAGTTGTTTAACAATCAGTTCTATACCTTTATTATATTGCTCGGTACCGTGTTCGAATTCGTTTGCGCGGTCGGTATTGTCGAGTATTGGGAGCAAAGTCTTCATAACCGACGCCTTTGCATATTCGGCAGTAAATATTTTTTCCTTTTCGGTGCGCTTTTTGTAATTATCGAATTCAGCCGCCGTTCTTAGAAGTAAATCCTTTTGCTTTTCAAGCTCTGCTTTCATTTCTTCAAGCTCTTTATCTTTTTTGGATTTCTTTTTGGGAGCAGCTTCCTTTTTTTCGGTTTGGTCTGCTTCTACCGTATTCTTTTCGTTTTCGGACATCTTTATTCCTCCAATCCTTTGAGCACTTCGCTCATTATTGCGCCAACCCTTTGTGCTAAATAGGTTGCGCTTGGAATTATGCTTTCATAGGCCATTCGGGTCGGACCTATTACAGCTATTTTTCCCTCGCCGCCGTTTTCTCCGTAAGAGGCGACAACCAATCCTGTGGGAGCAAGTTCACCAAAGCCTGTATCGTCGCCGAAGACTACGCCAACGGGAGTATTAACCTGAGAAAGTATACTGTGAACCGCATCAGAAGTTCTAAGCAGTTCAAGAACCCTTTTTGCCGAACTTTCGCTATAGAGGTGGGAAAAAAGGTTTGCCTCGCCTTCCATATCGACCTTGCGGTTTTTGAGCTCGCTTGCCATTTCGAAAACACCCGACAAAAGCGGCGCGAGAGAAAGGGCATCGAAGCCTGCGGAAATTGCTATCGACTGCAAATAAGCTTTGTCAAGCTCTGACACCTCTTTACCGCAGATTTTAGAATTTACTATATTATCAAACCTTACGCATAGTTCGGGTGTAAAAGGGGAAGTTAGCCTGATTAACCGACTTCTTGTTCTTCCGTCGTCTGATATTACAAAAACTACGGCGGCGCCTCTTCCCATTGGAAGAAGGCTTACCTTTCTTATTTTAACCCCTGTTCCCTTGCCCGATACAGAAATTGCGGGAAGACCTGTTAGGTTTGAGAGTATTTCGGCTGCAGAAGAGCCTAAATTTTCGGGGTCGGTTCGCACAGCAGAGAGCATTGTATCTATTATTTCCTTGCCCTCAAGCGATAAATCACTTTTACCCATAAGCTCTGAAACATAAAGCCTGTATGCCTTGCTTGTGGGAAGTCGGCCTGCCGAGGTGTGAGGCTGTTCAAGATAGCCCATTTCACTTAGTTCGCTCATTTCGTTGCGAAGGGTAGCGGTAGAGGGGGAATCCTTAAGGCGCTGACTAAGTATTTTAGAGCCGATGGGCTCACCCGTTTCGATATGAGCCTTGACTATTTCGGCAAGTATTGCTTTTTTTCTCGGCGTCAGTTCCATAGTTCCCCTCCTTTTAGCAGCCTTTGGCTGCAATTAAATCCGTTTCCTAAAGGAAACGAATGAAATCCCTTACGGGATGAAATCACTGCGTGATAAAATCCGCCACGGCGAATGAAACGGATTTAATTTCATTTTCTGCGAAGCAGAAGTTTTCATCATAAATTTATTTATGATTTTATCGCACCATCGGTGCGATTTCATTTTTAGCACCTTTTAGCACTCTTAACCGTCGAGTGCTAACGCATATATAATTTACCACCAAAACATCCCTTTGTCAATAGACAAATGTGAATTTTTTGTAAAATTATTTGACTTTCCCTGACCTTGCATTTTTGCAGCGGCAAAACTGCAATTAAATCCGTTCCCCAAGGGAAACGAATGAAATCCCCTACGGGATGAAATCACTAAAGTGATGAAATCCGCTGCGGCGGATGAAACGGATTTGATTTCATTTTCTGCGAAGCAGAAGATTTCATCATAAATTTATTTATGATTTCATCGCACCACAGGTGCGATTTCATTATGTATATATAGGGCTTCTCTACAAATAATAGGTACGAGGTGTTATATATGGAAATACTTATAAACTGTTTAAAAGCTTTTGTTGTTGGCGGAGCGTTTTGTCTTATTGGTCAAATTCTTATTGATTACACTAAGCTCACCCCTGCGCGTATACTTGTTTCTTATGTCGTTGCGGGGGTTGTTTTATCGGCTATTGGAATTTACGGGCCTCTTATAGAGTTCGCAGGGGCGGGCGCAACGGTTCCTCTTACAGGCTTTGGGCATCTTCTTGCAGAGGGTGTTAAAGAGGCTGTAGATGAGTTTGGCGTTGTCGGAATAATTTCGGGCGGCATTTCGGCGGCAGGCGCAGGTATCGGCGCTGCGGTCTTTTTTGGCTATCTTATGGCGCTCATCTTTAAACCTGGCGACAGAAATTAAAAAGAGCCTTTCGGCTCTTTTTTAATATCCATATTTCTTTTTGTTTTTAAAGATAAAGAAGAAGGCGGTGGTGGCGGCGAGGATTTCGGCAACAACTATTGCCCACCAAACTCCCTCTATCCTAAAGAAAATCGGCAAAACGGTTATTGCCGCTGTCTGGAAAACTAAAATTCTAAGGAAGGAGATTACCGCAGAGATAACGCCATTATTAAGGGCGGTGAAAAATGCCGAGCCGAAGACTCCAAATCCGTTTAAAAGGAAAGAAAGCGCATAAATTCTAAATCCGTGAAGAGTAAGCCTAAAAAGTTCCTCATCATACCCTACAAAGAATTTCGATAAAGGCGCCGACAAAACAAGAGCAAGTCCCGTAAGTACTGCCCCTGCTCCGCTTACGAATAAAAGGCATTTTCTAAATACATTTTTAAGCTCAGATATGTTTTTAGCTCCGTAATTATACCCGATAATCGGCGAAGCGCCAATGGAAAAGCCGAGGAAAATCGCCACAAAGGAGAAGGATACATACATTATAACCCCGTAAGCGGCTATACCGTTTTCACCCGCATATTTCATAAGCTGTAAATTATAAAGAGCACCGACAACCGACATGGAAATGTTGGTAACAAACTCCGAAGAACCATTTGTTGCCGTTTTAAGCAGAGCTCTCCCGTTAAATTCGGGTCTTACAAGCCTAAGAGTACTACTGTTTTTAGAAAGAAAATAAACAAGAGGTACAAACCCGCCCAAAAACTCACTAAGAGAGGTTGCTACAGCAGCACCGACAATTCCCCATTTAAATACACCTATAAAAAGGGCGTCGAGGACCATGTTGGTAACTCCTGCCGCAAGGGTAACAGCAAGACCGAGCTTGGGCTTTTCTGCCGTAACAAAAAAGCTCTGGAAGATGTTTTGGAGCATAAAAAACGGCATGGAGATTAAAAGTATTCTGCCATACACCGTGCAAAGTCTTAAAAGCTCCCCTCGAGCGCCGAGCATGAAGGCTATATGCTTTACAAGAAGATTTCCCACCGTGCTGAGTATTACGCCCAAAACCAAAGCCGTAACAATAATAAGAGAAAATATTTTGTTTGCCTTTTCCCTGTTTTTCTCTCCGAGTGTTTTGGCAACAAGGGCGCTGCCGCCCGCACCGAACATAAAACCTATAGCGCCGATAATCATTAAAACCGGCATAATAAGGTTAATTGCGGCAAAGGAGGTTTTGCCCGCAAAGTTTGAAACAAAAAATCCATCCACCACGCTGTAGATAGATGTAAAAATCATCATAATGACAGTCGGAAAAACAAATTTAATTAGTTTCCCGAAGCTAAAATGGTCTGACAGCTTAATCACAAAACCCCTCCTTTTCTCAAAATCCTACACATTATATCATATTGCGGGAATTTTGCAATAGAAAACTAATCCCTTATCCCTTATCCCTAACTATGCATATAAACGGCTACTATCCAAATATATATTTATTGGTGATAGTATGCGTAAAAGTAAGGTTATATTTATTAAAAATGCCCTTATGCTGACGGTTACGGGGCTTATTATAAGGTTTTTGGGTATGATTTTCCGCGTTTGGTTGGCGGGGGCGGTCGGCGCCGAGGGCATGGGGCTTTACAGTCAGGTGTTTTCTTTTTATATGCTCGCTTCGGCTTTCGCTTCGACAGGAATTAACACTGCCGTTACCCGTATGGTGTCGGAAGAAGTTTCTAAGGGCAGGTTTGGCGCCGTAAAGCCGATTCTTACGAGATGTATTGCCGTAACAATAACTATTGCGCTGACTTCGGCGGCAGTTATATTCTTCGGCGCCGACTTTATTGCAAACATTGTTATTGGAGACAGCCGTGCCGCGCCGAGTCTTCGCGCGCTGACGCCTTCCCTTTTATTTATGGGTGTTTCGTCCTGTTTTAAGGGGTATTTTATAGCGCGAAAAAACGCCGCGCCGTCCTCCTCCTCGCAAATTTTTGAACAGCTTGCCCGAATAGTACTTATTTTTATTCTTGTTGGCAAAACCGCAAAAGAGGGGATTGTTTTTTCGTGCAGAGCGGTTGTTTTAGGTGACACACTTGCCGAAGTTTTATCCTGTGTTTTTATGTATATATGGTACAATATCGATAAATCTAACTTTTTATCAAACACAAAAAGAGAAAAGCCATCCTTTTCCGTACTTAAACAACTACGGCATATTGCTTTGCCGATAACGGCCGGAAGATATGCAAATTCTATGCTTCGCACCTGTGAAAACGTGCTTGTGCCCCGTTGCCTTGAAAAATCGGGAATGACGGGCGAGGCGGCGCTGTCTGCCTTTGGCGTTATAAAGGGAATGGCGCTGCCTCTGATTTTCTTCCCCGCCTCGTTTTTAAACGCTATGTCTACCCTGCTTATTCCCGAAATGAGCGAGGCGGCGGTACGGGGATGGGCGCGTAAGGTTAAATATACCGCCGAAAAGTGCATACATATAACCCTTGTCGCATCCTTTCCGATTAGTGTTATTTTCTTCTTTTTGTCGGCGCGGCTTGGACATCTGTTTTATAAAGATGCGTTGTCGGGTGAGGTTATCCGACTTCTTTCGCCAATAATTCCCCTTATGTATATGGATTCGGTTTGTGACGGACTTTTAAAGGGGCTTGACGAACAGGGCACGATTTTCAGAAACTCTATGATTGACAGTCTTGCAAGGATTGCTCTTATACTCATATTTCTTCATAAGTACGGGCTTTACGGATTTATAGGAATTATGTATGTAAGTAATTTGTTTACCTGCAGTATGAACTTTTTCAGGCTTAAAAGGGTGGCAAAGGCCGAGGTGAAATGGGCAAGTTGGATGCTTTTTCCGTTTATTTTTGCGTTAATGGCAGGAACTATAGTTTATTTGCTTCTTGATATGTTCAGGTTATCTAATCTTGTTTTTTCGGCAATTTTCGCCGCTCTCACCGCTCTTATATATCTATTTGCGGTGGTAAAATGCGGTTGCTTGAGCATAGAAGACCTCCGATAATGTTTCACGTGAAACATGAAGCGAACGCCGTTCGCTTCAATTAAATCCGTTTCCCTTTGGAAAACGAATGAAATCACCAAAGTGATGAAATCCGCTGTGGCGGATGAAACGGATTTGATTTCATTTTCTGCGAAGCAGAAGATTTCATCATAAATTTATTTATGATTTCATCGCACTAAAGGTGCGATTTCATTAAAATATGTCTGCCCGCTATTCAGATGTGCACAAAAAAGACAAGGTTTTTAGCCTTGTCTTTTTTCTTTAAAAAATTCAATTAATAGGTTTGCGCAGTC
>JAZLEK010000036.1:0-31096 GCA_045615225.1 Acutalibacteraceae bacterium
TCACAATTGCCGCCTACGCTCTTTTTTGTTCTTTACTTTTAAAAATTCTTGTACTATAATGCAGGTAAAGGAGTTGATTTTATGCTTATATCTACAAGTACATCTCTTAGAGGCAAGGTCGGTTATGAAAAGAATATTGAGCTTTTAAAAAAGGCAGGTTTTACCGCGTTTGACATAAATCTTGACGGTTCGAACGACCTAATGATTCCCGAAGAATTCTGCGGCGACGATTATCAGGAAAAAGCTTATAAGCTTCGCGAATTTGCCGACAGCATCGGTCTTCCCTGTAATCAGTCCCACGCGCCTTTCGGCTCACAGTATGGCGACGCGACCCCCGATACCGAGCTTTTCAAAAAGACAGTACGTAGTATGGAAATTGCTTCTATTATGGGAGCTAAGGGTATTGTTGTTCATCCTATGCAGTTTAAATATCACCATTATTATAAGGATGAGCTTAAGGAGATTAACAAGCGTTTCTATAATGATTTGCTTCCCTATGCCGAAAAATTCAATATTATTATGTACACCGAAAATATGTGGAACGTAAGACCGGTAAGCCACGTTATTATCCCAAGCACATGTTCTTGGGCAGAGGAGTTTTGCGAATATATCGATATGATAGATTCCCCCTATATGAAGGGTTGTCTTGATGTTGGTCATCTGCTTTTAACAGGCGAAAACCTTACCCGTATTATTGAAATGATGGGTCCGGACCGACTCGCCGCTTTACACGTTCACGACGTTTATCCCCAGAGCGATGCCCACACCTTACCCTTCCTTGGTAATGTAAACTTTGAAGAAATGCTCACCTCTCTTAAAAAGATTGGTTATAAGGGCGACATAACCTTTGAATCGGGCAACTTTGAAAGACATTTCCCCACCGAAGAATTACAACTTTCAGCCCTTCGACTTACAGCCGATGTGGGCAAATACTTTAAGGAAAAGCTTGAAGGTTAATTTTATTATTAAAAAGGAAAGCGGACTGGTTAGCTTTCCTTTTTTTAATACGAAAAATATCCTTTATATAATTAAGGTTGATTTTTTGCGACTTTTGGATTAAAATATGTTATATGAATAACACTTAGGAGTTTAGATATGGCTGATATAAATAAGATTGTTGCAAAGTTCTGTACTGACAGCAAAGCAACCACTATCGCTCCCTGCGGAAACGGTCTTGTTAATCACACATTTGTTGTTAACACCCAGTCCGGCACTCGCTATCTGCTTCAGGCAATAAACAAAAATGTTTTTCCTAACGGCGCAGAGCTTGTTAATAACATTTATAAGATAACTTCTTTTCTTAAAACAAAAAACGACGACCCAAGAGCAGTAATTACTCTTGTTCCCACAAAAAATGACAGATATTATCATATGGACGGTGAGGGCGTTTTTTGGAGAATGTCCGACTATCTTGATGATGTAGTCTGTTTAGAACGTTTCGACAGTTTGGAAGAGTTCGAACAGTGCGCTTTTGGTTTTGGTAATTTTCAGCGTCAACTTGCCGACTTCCCCGTTAACACACTTTATGAAACTATTCCTAATTTCCACAATACACCGCTTCGCTTTAAAACCTTTATGGAAACTGTTAAAAACGACCCTCTTGGCAGAGCAAGTGATGTAAGAGATGAAATTGATTTCTTTGTATCTGAAAAGAATTTCTATTCTGTACTTTTTGATGCAAACAAGGAAGGAAAGCTTCCTCTTCGCGTTACACATAACGACACTAAAACAAACAACGTTATGCTTGATGCAACAACCAAAAAGGCTGTCCGCGTTATCGACCTCGATACAGTTATGCCCGGCTTTTCGGTAAATGATTTTGGCGATGCTATACGCTACGGCGCAAATACCGCCGCCGAAGATGAAAGAGATTTAACTAAGGTTAGTCTTGACCTTAAGCTTTTTGATGTTTATACCAAAGGCTTCCTTAACGGTTGCGCAGGCGGTCTCAGCGATGATGAAATTATGCTTTTGCCCGAAGGCGCTAAAATGATGACCGTTGAATGCGGTATGCGTTTCTTAACCGACTATCTTCAGGGTGATGTTTATTTTAAAACTAAATACCCCGGTCATAATCTCGACCGTACCCGCACTCAAATTGAGCTTGTCAAAGATATGAACCGCAAATGGCAGACTATGAAGGATATTGTTAAAAAATACATTTAAATATATTCATAAAATAAAAAGGAGACATATTTATGAATTACATTGTTGTTGACTCTTACAAAGAACTTAGCCGCAAGGCAGCGCAGATAATCGCTTCTGTTGTTACCTTAAAGCCCGACTGCGTTTTAGGTCTTGCTACAGGCTCCAGCCCTGTTGGTACATATGACCGTCTTACCGAGATGTATGAAAACGGCGAACTCGACTTCAGCCGCGTTACCTCGGTTAACCTCGACGAGTATGTTGGCCTTGACGGAACAAACGACCAGAGCTACCGCTATTTTATGAACAAAAACCTCTTTGACAGAGTAAACATTGATAAGAGCCGTACCTTCGTTCCTAACGGACTTGCCGCTGACCCTGCCGCTGAGGGCTTGGCTTATGATGAACACATTAAGTCACTTGGCGGAATTGATATTCAGCTTCTCGGTATTGGTCTTGACGGACATATCGGCTTCAACGAACCCGACAGCTTCTTCACAAAGGAAACCCACCTTGTAAAGCTTCACGAATCTACCATTGAGGCAAACTCACGTTTCTTCGCTTCACGCGAGGAGGTTCCCACCACCGCAATCACAATGGGTATGGGTTCAATTATGCAGGCAAAAAGAGTTCTTCTTATTGCTAACGGCGCTAAGAAAAAGGAAATTATGGAAAAGGCTTTCTTCGGCCCCATCACCCCCGAAGTTCCTGCTTCCATTCTTCAGATGCATCCCGACGTAACAGTAATCTACTGTGAAAAGGAATAATTAAAAGATTAAAAGCCCTGAAAAATCAGGGCTTTTATTTTTTTGCGATTTTTTTGAGCAAAGTACGGATATCAGGACACCAACGCTAATATAATGTAAATAAAGATGAAAAAAGTTTGAAAAAATACTTGACAAACCCCTTTTTCACTGCTATAATAAAGAAAACGAACAAATGTTCGGTTGCGAAAATTCGCGACATTAAGGAGGACAAATATGGAGCTTCGCTTTGTATTACAAACATTATTTGAAATTGCGGTTGCCGCTTTTATAATATACGGGCTCTTTTTTGAAGAGCGTTTTGCAGATACCGAAAGAAAGGTTTTCGGCTGTTTAAAGCGCCTTTTTTGTCAAACCTTTTTAAACGGAGATTACCACACAAATCATAATTAATTTCATTTTCATTCCTCTATAAAAAGAAGGGACAGGTTTTACCTGTCCCTTCTTTTTATATTTTATTTGTGTCGATAAGTTTTTTTACCTTGAGTACGGCGGCTATTGTTTTGCCATCCTTAATTTCACCCTTCATTATCATATCGATAAGCGTATCTATGTTAAACTTTTCTGTTTCGATAAATTCGTCTTCATCGGGATTTTTTTCGCCAAAGGTGAGCTTTGTTGCGGCATACATATAAATTATTTCGTCGGTATAACCGGGGGTTGGATAAAACTCACCGAGATAAAAGAAGTTTTCTGCCGTTATGCCAAGCTCTTCTTTAAGCTCTCTTTTAGCGCCAACGAGTGTATCTTCATCTGCGCCGTCCCTCTTGCCTGCGGGGATTTCTATAATTTCCTTTCCGTAAACATAACGGTATTGGCGAACAAGCATAACCTCTCCCTTATCGGTTATCGGCACAACACAAACTCCGCCCGGATGCTTAACATATTCGCGGTAGGCGCCGTTGCCGTCGGGAAGCTTTATTTCATCATTATAGAGCTTTATTATTCTTCCGTCATAGATAAGGCTTGAATTAACTTTTTCCTCTTTTAAATTCATTATTATCTTCCTTTTTTCATATAGTTTTTTTAAGGGAGTGAAAAATTATGGATATATCTTTACTTAAAGCTTATGATTATTTTGAGTCGCTTCAGTACCGATATAAAATGACAAGAAAATATCCTTTTTTATCGGTTTTCTCGGTCGGTAAAAGCGTTATGGGCAGAGAAATTCCCGCTTTTTCGGTTGGGAATGCCGACGAATACGCGCTTCTTTTAGGCGGTGTTCACGGCAACGCTCATTTTACCTGCGCTATTCTTATGGCGTTTTTAGACGAGCTTTGTTCTAAAATTCAGCAAAACGGAATTGTTGAAGGTATTAAGGTTCGTAAAGCGCTTGTCGGTAAAGGACTTATAGTTGTACCCTGTCTTAACCCCGACGGTTGCGAGATAGCAACACACGGCAAAGCGGCAATGGGAAGCTATGAGCCGTATTTGCAGCATCTTGTTAAAAACGATTACGGCAACTATATTTATAACGCGCGCGGCACCGATATCGACCTTGCTTTTTCTGCACCTCTTAAAGAACCCGAAAGCGCGGCTTTATATTCGCTTTGCGAGAATAACAATATTCGCCACGCGGTTATCTTGGATAAAGGCGGCGGTGAAATAGTTATGCCCTCTAATTCACCCCAAAGAAGCAGTCGTATGGCTGAAATTATGGTGTCGTCTTCGGGATACAACCTTAAATTTGCAAACGAAAATTTAAGCAATTTACACCTTACAGAGTGGTTTTGCCAAAAATATTCGGCTCCCGCCTTTTCGCTTTTATCTAACGCCGAAGAAGACAGTTATCTGAAACTTTATACCTCACTCAGAGAACTTTTGATGCTTGTTACAATAATGTAGCAAGTTCTTCCCACCTGTTCATAGTTTCCCTTAGTTTTTCCTTAACCTCTTCGAGTTCGGTTGTAAGCTCAGACAGACGCTGATAATCGGTTGCGGTTTCTTCCGAGCAAAGCTCTTCTTCTATCTTTGCTTGCTGTTTTTCAAGCTCTTCTATTTCCGATTCGGTCAAAGACAGCTGTGTTTTAATTTTGCGAAGCTTTGCCGCCTCTGCCTTTGCCTGTTTATAGGCGGCGCCGCCCGCGCCGACGGTTTTCCGGTTTTCGGACTTTTCTTCGGCAAGTCTTGCCTTTTCGACATATTCGTCGTAATTACCTCTGTGTTCGGATATGGTGCTGTCCTTAAAATATAGAATTCTGTGGGCAAGCTTATTGATAAAATATCTATCGTGGGAAACGGCAAGAATTGTACCGTCGAAATCTAACAAGGCATCCTCAAGCACCTCGCGCGAGGCAAGGTCGAGATGGTTTGTAGGTTCGTCAAGAAGCAAAAAGTTGTCTTTTCTCAGCATTAACTCACAAAGGGCAATCCTTGCTTTTTCCCCTCCGCTTAAGGTGGAAATTGATTTAAATACTTCATCCCCTTTGAAGAGGAAAAGGGCTAATGCCGACCTTATTTCTGTATCGCTTTTTTGACTAAAGGTATCGCGAAGCTGTTCGAATATGGTTTTGTTTTCAGACAAATTCGAGCCGTGTTGGTCGAAATAGCCTATGCTGACGCCTGCGCCGAGCTTTCCAATTCCGTTTTTAATATCTTTGATAAGGGTGGTTTTTCCGCATCCGTTTTTACCAATCATTAAAACCCTTTCGCCGCGACGAAGCTCAAAAGAAACATTTTCATAGAGTGTTCTTTTATCGAAACGCTTTTCGGCATTATGAAGAGAAAGCACCGTATCGCTACAATGTCCGTTTGCTGTAAAGCTGACAGTTATATCGGGAAGCTCGCTTTCTGGGATTTCAAGCTCGCGAAGAATACGGTCAATCTGTTTTTGCTTTGACTGGGCAGTTTTAATATTCTTTTCGCGGTTCCAACGCTTTTGCTGTTCTATTATGCCCTCTATTCTATGGACCTCGCGCATTGTATTATTGTATTCGCGTAAAACAGACTCTTCACGTTGTTTTTTTACATCTAAATACTTGGTATAGTTTCCATTATATGTTGTAATTTTTTGGTGCTCTATGGCTATGATTTTATTAACAACTCGGTCTAAAAAATAGCGGTCGTGCGAAATTATAACAGCGGCGCTTTTGCTTTGCTTTACAAAGCTATCGAGCCACTCTATTGCCTCAATATCCAGATGGTTTGTAGGCTCGTCTAAAAGCATTATATCGGGAGCCGACAGAAGAAGCTTACAAAGCTCTATTTTGCTTTTTTGGCCACCCGAAAGCAACGCAACGCTCAAGGATTGCTCCTCTTCGCTAAACCCGAGCCCCGAAAGCGCTGCGCGTGTTCGGGATTTATAGGTAAGTCCGCCAAGACTTTGGAATTTTTCTCTTACCTGTTGCTCTTTTTCTATAAGAAGTGAATCGTCACTTTTTTCAAGAGCAGCATGAAGCTCCTCAAGTTCATTTTCAAGCTTTATAAGAGGCTTAAATATGGTGAGCGCCTCTTCGTAACAAGAAAGAACACTGTCTTTACAAGCGTACTGACTTAAAAAGCCAATGGTTGTACCTTTAGCTTTCACAATTCCGCCCGAGCTTGGTTCTTCCAAACCTGAAACAATTCCGAAAAGAGTGGTTTTTCCGCTTCCGTTAGCGCCAATTATACCTACTTTATCGCCCGCTTCTATTTTGAAGTTAGCACCCGAAAAAAGCACTCTTTCGCCAAAGCTTTTCGATAAGTTTGATGCTTCTAAAAGCATAACCGCACTCCTTTCATAACATTACTAAAACACCCCTGCAATTTTAGCAGGGGTGTGATTTTATTTTATTCTTCCGTAAAGAGGGGTATCTCCCGAATCCTTCTTAGGCTCTCTGGTAGGAGCCGAAGCTACGGTCTGAGAAGGCTTGCGGTCGTGTCTTTTGCCGCCTCTGCGGTCGTAGTTTCTTGGGTTTTTGTCACCGCCGACAGTGCTGATTACAACTCTTCTTGAAGAGCCTTCGCCGATAGATGAAGATTCAACGCCCTCAATTTCCTGAACTGCAGTATGTATAATACGGCGTTCATAGGGGTTCATTGGCTCTAAAGCGCGGCTTCTGCCCGAAGATAATACCTGAGCGGAAACCTTCTTTGCGAGAGAGGTAAGTGTTTGTTCACGCTTTTCACGATAATTGCCAATATTAAGGGTTACCTTTTGGTATCCGTTTCCTGTGTTTGCGGCAAGTGAAGTAAGATATTGAAGAGCATCTAAGGTTTCGCCTCTTCTGCCGATTACAACACCAAGCTTATCTCCGTCAAGCTGAAGATAGATAGAATTATCTACGCTGGCGGCAGAAACGGTTACGTTTTCGCAACCAAGACCAAGCATTACCGATTTGATATAGGCGGCTGCCTTTGCTGCGCTGCTGCCTTTTTCTAAGTTTTCTTCGGGAATAAGGTTAAGTTCGGGTTCTTGGGTTTTTGCTTCGGTCTTCTTTTCGGCCTTTATTACGGCCTTCTTTTCAACTTTTGCAGGTTCTTCGGCCTTTTTTGTAGGCTTTTTTGCCGGCTTTGGGTCGGGAAGTTCAATAAAAGCTCTTACCTTCGCCATAGAGCCGCCGAAAAGTCCTAAGGTCTTCTTTTTGTATTCAGAAATAATTTCAATGTTTATATTGTCGTCATCTTTAAGTCCGAGGGTTGCAACAAGACCTTCTTTTGCGGCAGCGGTTGCCTCTAAAAGGTCGGTACCCTCACCTATATATTCTTTTATCACAGGATTATCCTTCTTTCTATTTATCGCCCTGTTCTGTGGTGCGCTTGTCTAAATATTTCTTTTCGCTGTCATAGACCTGCATAATCTCTTTTGCACGCTCATTAGCAAGCATTTTTTGAGGTCCGTAAAAATACTGAAGACCTGATTGCAAAAGTCCGCCGATAAGGCTGGAGCAAGCCCAATAGAAGCCCACACCGCCAGGTACGGTGAAACCGATAAAGAGCGAAATCAGCGGCATTGTGAGCATCATGCCGCCCATTGAGGGGGCATCGGGGTTGATTTTCTTTTGAATTCTAAGAGAGATTATTGATGTGAGCATTTGAGCTGCAAATGCACCGATAGGAATGAGCCAAATTAAATCGAAATTCTCAAAAATGTTGATAGAAAACTTTGGTGTCTGGGTTAAGTCAAGACCGAAGAGAGAAAAGTTTATATTGTCAATTTTCTCTGCAATTTCTGCCGAGAGAGAAGGGTCCTTTTTAACAGCGTCAATAATAGTAAGCTCTCTTGTGTAGTTGCCCGACTGAAGATTTAAGGCTTCGGACACCCTGTTTATAACATCGGTCGGCACCTTCATAAGATAGGTCAGCGGCTGAGTTATAAGATAATAGATTGAAAACATAATCGGAAGACGGATAAGCATAGGCAGACAGCCGCCCGACATTGATATGTTTTCTTCCTGATAAAGCTTTTGCATCTCCTGTGAGTAGCGTTGCTTGTCGTCGCCGTATTTTTTCTTTAGTTCGTCAAGCTTTGGCTTGATTCTCATCTGACCTACAGAGGCTTTTTGACCTTTTATGGTAAGCGGAATCATAGCAAAATTGATGAAAATAGTAAACACTAAAACCGCAGCGGCAAAACTATTGCCGAGCAGACCCGCAAAGAAGTTAAGAATATAACTTAGCGGGATATTGATAATATTAAATAACCATTCCAATTTATTCACCATCCGGTCGGCTTAATTTTACCGACGGCCTGTTTTTTTAGTTTTTGGCGGCACAGGGTCGTATCCGCCCTTGCAAAGCGGATTGCACCGCAGAATTCTGTAAAGTGCAAGTAAGGAGCCTTTTATTGCTCCGTGAGTAGTCAGCGCCTCTATTGCATAGCTTGAGCAAACGGGATAAAATCTGCAACAAGGGGCCTTTGTGGGTGAAATGTTTTTTTGATAAAAACGGACAAGTCTGATGAGTAGATTACGCATCGCTTTTCATAATACCTTCCTCTGAAAAATATTTTCGAAGCCAGAAGGCAATTTCGTTGCTTTTAGTCCTTAAAATTCGAGTACGCGCAACGAGAACAAATTCGTAACCCGAAGTAAGCTCCCCTGCAATCTCGCTAAATGCGGCAGTGAGCAGTCTTTTGGCGCGGTTTCTCTCTACCGCACCGCCGATTTTTTTACTTACCGTAATACCAAGGCGGATATTATCGGTTTTGCCTTTGAACGCATAGGCTACGAACGCGGGATTAACAAAAGCTTTTCCGCGTCCGTAAATTCGTCTGAACTCAGAGTTGAGCTTCAGCTTTTTGAAACAGTACATAATTAAATTAGTGTGTGAGCTGCTTTCTGCCCTTAGCTCTGCGGCTGGCAAGTACCTTGCGTCCGTTGGCGGTAGCCATTCTCTTTAAGAAGCCGTGTTCCTTCTTGCGATGAAGCTTCTTAGGCTGGTAAGTTCTTTTCATTTTGAACCCTCCTTATTTTTAGTTCGGCTTTGTTTGGGGGCAAAAGCCCAATTTACATAGCCTATCAGTTTAAGATTATACCGAAAAAGGACCGTTTTGTCAATAAGATTTTTTATTTATTGACAATTAAAAAATCTACTGATACAATACACTTAAATACATATTTTATTGTATAGGAAGGACGTGCTCTTTATGATAAGAACAAAACTTATTTCCTCTCTTGACAAGTGTTTCATCGACAGCAATTACGATGAATTTGCCGAGATAAAAAGTATCAACATTTACAAGAACACCGATGCGGTTTTCCAGCTTATTGCCTACAATGAAGAAGAGGCTCGAGTTGCCCGTATGGTAGGAAAAATTGAGGTTGAGGGCGACCTTGCAGAGTTTGTTAAATTCCGCAGTGTTGAATGCATTCCCAACTATGTTCCTATCGAGCCTACACCAAAAATGGCTGCCGAGCTTGACCCTGATTACATAAGAAACGAACCCGGTCTTTATCCCGACCTGCTTTTACCCCTTCATCATACAAATGCCGTTACCGTTTTAAATCAGCAAATTCACCCTGTTTGGATTGATGTTAAAAATGACGGTAGCTTTGCCCCAGGCGAACACACCCTCAAGTTCAAGCTTTATAATCAATACGGCGAAGTTGTCGGTGAAAATGAAATTACAATCAATGTGATTAATACCTGCCTTCCCGAACAGAAAACCAAGGTGACCCAATGGTTTTATGCCGACTGTCTTGCAGATTATTATGATGTAGAGGTTTGGAGTGACCGTCACTTCGAAATTTGCAAGCGCTTTGTTCAAACCGCCGTTGACAACGGAATCAATATGATTTTGACACCCGTACTCACTCCTCCGCTCGACACCGCTGTTGATTGGGAACGCACAACAAACCAGTTAGTTCAGGTAACCGTTACTAAGGGCGAATATTCCTTCGATTTATCTCTTCTTGACCGTTGGGTAAATATGCTTCTTGATTGCGGTGTTAAATATTTTGAAATCAACCATCTCTTTACCCAATGGGGCGCCTTTAAGTGCCCGAAGGTAATGGCAACCGTTGACGGTGAATATAAAAAGATTTTCGGTTGGGATACTGCTGCAGAGGGTGAAGAATATGTAACCTTCCTTAATCTCCTTCTTAAAGAGGTTACAACCTATTTTGAAAACAAAGGTCTTAAGGACAGAGTTTACTTCCACATTTCCGACGAGCCTTGGGAAGAGCATTTACCCCAGTACAAGCTCAACCGCAAGAACATCGGCGAAGTTCTCAAGGGTTGGCACATTTTAGATGCTTTAAGCCACGTTGATTATTATCAGCAAGGACTTTGCGAAAACCCGGTACCTCAGGTTGACAGAGTATTACCCTTCCTTAACGAAGACATTAAAGAGCGTTGGGTTTACTATTGCTGCTACCCCTATGTTGGCTATAGCAACCGCTTTATGGCAATGCACTCTGCCCGCACCCGTTTCCTTGGAACACAGATGTATAAATACGGTCTTGAGGGCTTTTTACATTGGGGTTATAACTACTATAACAACCAATTTTCTTGGGACCACATTGACCCGCTTCTTAACGGAAACGCCGGCAACTGGGCAGGCGGCGGAGATGCCGCAAGCGTTTACCCGGGCAGACACGGTATGCCGCTTGAGAGTATTCGTCTTGTCGCTTTCAGACAGGGTCTTGAAGACATCAGAGCTATGAAGCTTTGCGAAAGTCTTTACTCAAAGGAAGAGGTTGTTGCCGCAATAGAAGAAGCTTACGGCGCAAGTATCGTATTTGAAAAGTGCGCTAACAGCACCGAAGTAATGCAAAAGGTTCGCGATACCGTTGATAAGATGATTATGGCAAAACTTTAATGAAAATTTATTCCGCGTCAAATTTTGACGCGGAATTTTCTTTTTATAAATTTTTTTGAATTTCTCGACCGCTTACAGCAAATTTCGACAAAGCCTTTATGATATAATCTCACTATAAATAATAAGGAGATATAATATGATAAAGGTTGCAATAATTTCAAAAACACCTGAAAACTGGTTAACCCTTGAAGCTACACCCGAATGTGACGCTGTATATGAAAAAATTAAACTCGCTTTAATTAATCTTTCCCGCGAAGAAACCTTGTGGCTTTTAAGTCCTATGAACCGCGGCTATGAAACAATGGCGGCCGAATTAGCAATAAGGCTCGGCGGCAATATAAAGCTCGAATGTGTTATCCCTTTTGAAGAACAGGCAAAGGATTGGTACGAACCTGAGAGGGACAGATATTTTAGTATAATAGAAAACTGCGAAAGAGAAACCATGCTTAGTACCGAAAAGGGAGAAAAAAGCGAAAAGCTGTGTTACAGCTATATTATAAACGCCGCTAACCTGATACTTGTTGGTACCCCTCCGAGTAATGAGGTTGCCGAGCTTATTGAGAATTCGGGAAAGAAGATTATAAATATAACTTAAATCTGTAGTAACCCTCTCGGGTTCAAGTCAGATATGAAGATAAAAAAGAGCCAACCTTTTGGTTGGCTCTTCTTTTTGGTGCAGGGGACGGGACTTGAACCCGCATGTCGTTAAACACTGGTGTCTGAGGCCAGCTTGTCTGCCATTCCAACACCCCTGCATATACAGTTCCTTTTGGACGTGAATTATTATAACGCTGAATTCTTTCCTTGTCAAGAAAATCACAGTTCAAAAAACCAACCCTGTCGGGTTGGTTTTTATTTTAGAAAAAAGCGGTACATTAGCACAAGCCCTGCGCTAAGCAGCGCGCCGCCAATAATATCGGTAACCCAGTGTACGCCCGAGACAAGTCTGCCAATCACCATAAAAACAATAAATGCGACAATGGCAAAGGCAACACATCGTTTAAGAACAGCATTCTTGATACGGGTATTAAGTTGCATTATTGCAGTTGGCATCACACACATTACAAGCATCGTTGTCGATGACGGATAAGAGGCTTCCAGATATCCGTTAATCAGTACAGGTCTGTAATTGACAACAAACATTTCAAAGAAAACATATACCGCGAATACAACGATATAAAATCCGCCGAGAACAAGGATACTATAATCCACTTTTAAGATATGGCGTCTTTTAACCCACTGTATACAGCCTAAAACGGCGAAACCAATTACAAACATAAGCGGGATTAGACCAAGCCAATCGGTGACGGTATAAAGGGTCATATTCACACCTGTAAGATTATGCACAAAGCGATTAACCGTCGCAAAACCAACCGCCGAGCCCCGTGGACCGATTTCTCCGGTATCAACAAACTGAACTAACACTGTCCATAACAAAAATGCCGTGAGCATACATACCGCAAGGTAAAAGATTTTCCTGTTTTCTTTTTTCATTTATCGAACCTACCTTTTTGTATTTAGATTTTGCCTAAACACATTTTAAGATAAGTTATAAAAACTCAAAAGAAACGAGATGTCACAACCCTGACACTCTTCGTATCATTGTTTTTTGATTAGGATTAACGCCTTTATTATAAGAAATACGAACAGGAATACCGCGGCGTAGGGTTGCGAACTAATTATAAAAAGAAACACCCCAACTATATTTAACACCAATGAGATTTTGCTCTTATTTCTTACCCAAAAAGCCTCGCCACAGTTTTGCAAAACAAGGCTCAAAATTCCAAAAACTATAGTTCCAATTACAACGACAAAATATGCCGTTCTGAGATACGGTGCGATTTCGGTAAGTGATAAAAGAGAAACTTCCCGTAATACGCCCAGTGATTTATGTCCAAAAAGCGGCAGGAAAAAGAACATTGCAACACTGCAATCAAGCAGACCGAAAACTAAGTCGTGAAAATACTTTTCTTTTTGCTTATTATCTTCTTCTGCTAAGGTAAGCAATTCCTCCCCCGATAGCAATTCATCAACCGTCACTTCAAAATACTTGGCTATTGTCTTTAGGGAATCTATATTAGGGTATCCTCTTCCCAACTCCCATTTTGAAACTGCGGTTCGGGACACATATAGTTCCCCCGCAAGTTCTTCTTGGGTCAGCCCCTTACTCCTTCGTAGTTCTTGCAATTTTTCATTGAATTCCATAACAATTACTCTTTCTAAAACGGTCATACCGAGTTCCGGTTTATCAACAAAATTATTATAGCACAGCACTATTTTACAGACAAGATACGAGTCGTGTCAGCGGTCAAAGCTATACCTACAACGAATCGATGGGAAAACTTCCCGCTACTTCAACTAACCTCTTCACTATTCACTATTACCTCTTACCTTCCAAAAATCCCGTTCACAATTTTTTAGTGAAAAGTGAAGAGTGAAGAGTGAAAAAGTAAAATCCCGTCCACTTACGTGAACGGGATTTTTGGAGCTGGTAGACGGACTTGAACCCCCGACCTGCTGATTACAAATCAGCTGCTCTACCAACTGAGCTATACCAGCACAACAGTGCCTTAATAATATATCATAGCAATAAAAATTTGTCAAGAAAAAATATTAAAAAAATATCTTGACATAAAATACCGCCTGTGCTATAATAACCCTTGCCGCGAAAAGCGACGTTTAATATTTGGGAGAGTTCCCGAGTGGCCAAAGGGGACAGACTGTAAATCTGCTGCTTTCAGCTTCGGTGGTTCGAATCCACCCTCTCCCACCAAAACAGAAACCACCCAAAAGGGTGGTTTTTTGTTTTGTGTGGGAGAGGTTCGTGAGTTTGAACGTAGCCGACTTTTGTCGGCGGTTGTTCGGCGACGCAGAGTACCCACCCATCTAAACTAAACCACAATTTAACGGTGGGAGTAAGTCCCCACCATACAACACCACCGGGCAGGGTGGTTTTTTACTGTAAAAAACTGTAGAACTGGGGGAAATTATGTGATATAATTACTAAAATAATTGTGGATGGATGGTTTTGTGAAAAAAATATTTGCAATTATATTTTCTGTTTTAATTGTTTTATCCTGCTCTTTCGGTGTGGTTTGTTCGGCCGAAGGATATCTTACCGGACTTAGACTTACAACCGAAAGTTCATATGATTCTGCCGTTTTAAGCCTTCCTCTGCCCAAAACTTTTGAGGCTTCCCTTTATTTCCCTTTAACCCAAAGAGGTAAAGGCGGCGTTATTATTGGCAACTATACTGATGAAGCTTCCCCCTCTTTTAATTTTGAAATTGCCGATAAGGGTGTTCCCTGTTTATATATTATAGGTAATGACAAAGATTCTACCATTTACAACATAACCTTCCCCGAAGTTTCGGTATACACAGGAGAACTTTTACATCTTGCCGTTACCGCCGACTTTGAAAAGGGAGAATTTGCCTGTTTTATTGATGGCGAGTTAAAACAAACGGTACAAAAAGACACCCTTTCTTCCTTTGATATGAATTCTTCCCTTCGCTTTGGCGGAGACTTCAGCACGGGAAACAAAAAATACTTTAAAGGGGTTCTTCAAAAGGTTGCGCTTTTTGAAGATATCAGAACTCCCGACGAAATTTTGGGTGATGTCGAATCTATAGGAAAAAGCGGCGCTATTTGTTCTTATGACCTTTCAGGCACTATAGTAGGCACTCTGCCCGACAGTATAGAGTCTGTTATATCGGGCGGTTTTGGGTTTAAACGTATAAAAAGTTGGCTTGAAGAAATGCCCAAACCCGAAGGCTACGCTTATTCCTTTGCGGTGCTTGGAGATATTCAAAACCTTACCTGGCACTACCCAAAAAAGCTTGCCACTGTTTTTGATTGGATTAAAGACAATGCCAAAAAAGAAAAAATAAAATTCTGTATTGGACTTGGCGATGTATCTGACAAAAATATGGAAAGCGAATATAAAATAGTTGATGAGCAATACACCAAGCTTATGGGTGTTGTTCCCTTTTCGGTAATTCGCGGAAACCACGACCGAGATGATTCAAGCGGAGCTTCCTTTTCTTATTCTAAATACATAACCAAAGAAAAATATGGAAGTCAGATTACCGGTTCGTTTGATGACAGTATGCTGAACACCTATAAAATAGAAAAAATAGGTAATGTTAAATATTTGTTTTTAAGCCTCGATTACACTCTTACCGACCCTGTACTTGATTGGGCAAACGAGGTTATAAGCGCAAATAAAGATTGCGCTGTCGTTGTGTCTACACATATTTATTACAGCGCGGCAGGCAAATTTTACGATATTGGCGAAAACACCTCGCTTGGCGGATACGGCGCCAAAAACAATGGCGAAGCTCTTTGGAAAAAGGTGCTTTCTAAGCACGAAAACGTTGTGATGCTGCTTTGCGGACATTCTTCTACCGACGATATTCTGTATAAACAGCGCAAGGGCGAAAAAGGCAACATTGTTACCGAAATGCTGATTGACCCGCAACAAACCGACCTTAATTACGGCGGCGCCGGACTTGTTGCTATGTTCTATTTTTCTAAAGACGGCAAAAACTTAGACATAAGATACTATTCGCCTGTAAAAAACGCATACTTTAAAGAAAACAACCAATTTTCCCTTACCCTTGATGTGCCCAAATCAGCAATAAGCAATTTTGAATACAGCACAGTCATTATAATAATTGGTGCCGCACTTGTTTTAGCGGCTATTGTAACAGGTTTGCTTATTTTCTTTAAAAAACGGAGGTAATTATTATGAAAAAGCTTGTTTCCCTTATATTATGTTTTGCCTTAGCGTTAACCTTGTGTTCCTGCGCAAACACATCAGACAACCCGTCCGGATTCCCTTCCGGCAATGCTGTTAAGGGCAATTTCAGCCTTGAATTTAAAAATCTTTCGGCCGGTTACATTACTCATACCAGTGAGCTTAACTCTTCGGTTATGGCTTCCGAAGAATTTGAATGTATGGACGATTTTTATGTTTATCTTCCTAAGGGGTCAACCCTTGCAAGCGCGCAAAACTTTGCAGTTTACTGTTATAATCAGCACTTTACGCTTGACACAACACTTACCGCAAATTGCGGACAGACACTGGTTCGATTTTCACCTAAACTTTGCCCCGACACACGCACACTTACAGAAGACTGTTATGTAAGATTTTCTGTTCAAGGCAAGGTTGCCGATATTGCAATTACCGTACCCGACGGAAAAGAAGCAGTTGTTATATCGGGCGCAAAGGACGAACTTCTTTATGGCCCTCAGATAAATGTTGTTCAGCAAAATTTAAAAGATAAAGATAGTGCTGTAAACTACATATTTATAACCGACCTTCACTATGACAAGGACCCGACCGCACAAAAGAGCGAGGCGCTTTTAAAGCAGGTTAAGGCGGCCGTAAAAATTGCGAACACAACCGATAGCATCGACTTCATTGTCATCGGTGGAGACACCACCTCGGGTATGTATGAAACCAAGGCAGACGCTCTTAAATATACAGCCGAGGTTTTGGAGCCTTTAAAGGATAGCAAAAAGCCTGTGTTTATAATTACCGGCAACCACGATGACAACTCCTATTTAAGCTTCCATATGGAGGGTTTCCTTGAGGACCAGATTGTATCTGACAAGGACTGGAGTGATAATATCATAAAGGTATTTTGTCCCGAAAACGTTGTTAAGGATTCTAAATACCCGGACTCTAAATACTATTATTACGATATTGAGGGTAAAAAGACCCGTGTTATCTGTCTTGATGCGATTGATTACCGCGCAAAGTATGATAAAAACGGTGTTATAAAGGAGCTTCCCGTTAAGGATGCCTCTAAAACAGATGAAGAAGCAAAATATTGGTCGGGCTGCAGCTACTGGGGTTACAGCGAAGGTCAGATAAGTTGGCTTATAAACGAGGCAATGACCGCTCCTGCCGACTGGGATTACGTATTTATGTCTCATATGGGTATTGACGTTAAAACCCAGACAAACTACTACGAGCCCCATTACGGCACCACCCTCCGCGCTGTTATTAACGCTTTCCAAAGCCGTAAGGATTTCTCTTTCGAAGGCGGTTCTGCAAACTTTGCAGGTGTTACAGGAAAGGTTTTATCGTACCACTTCGGTCATACACACAGAGAGCTCACCCGTTATTGCAAGGATATTGACCTTTGGCAGATTAACACCGCTACCGCGCAGGTAAGCACTAATGCCGAAACAATTGGAAACCCAAAAGTTACCGAAGACGACAAAGGTAATGACTGGGTAAGCTATGACAGACAGTACGGCTCGGATTATGAAGCTTGTTTCGATATTATCTCGGTCGGCGAAGGTATTATACATAAATATGCTTTCGGCGCAGGAACCGATGAAGTTTTAGAATATGGACAATAAAAATACGGCTCGAAAGAGCCGTATTTTTTTAGTTTTGAAGATGTTTTTCGGTTTTAGATAATACCATAACTATCGGCATAATAAGCACTGCGCCAAGAATTAAATTGTGGGCGGCGTGGATAAGGTCAAAGGGTATTCCTGCTATTATCCATGCTACCATTCCTTTAAAATCAAGTCCGAAAAGAAGGGCTTGAGAAGGCGCGTATATGAATCCGTATAAGAGCCCGTGGAGCGCGCAGACAGCGGTATAAACAATTGTTGCGGTAAGCTTTTTCATGTTTCGGGGCAAAAGCATTACCGCACCCCAAAGCACCGTCCAGATATACAGATAAGGTATCCACCAAACGCCAAAGCCACCGACTACGCCCTGTAAAAACACATATAAATATATAGGGTATAAGGCTTTCTGTCTGTAAACCACCGTCATTGCAACCGTGAATACAGCAAGCAGATGGAAATTCGGTATTGCTTCAAGAAGCAGCTTTGATATAAGCATTATTGCCGCAAGCATTGAAAAGACTGCCGTTTCTCTAATATTTATTCTCATTATTCAACCTTCAAGGCATAGGCTTTGCCAGCTTCAATATTGGTTGTATCTACACCCGAGGTTGCATACTGTCCGTCAATATAAAAAGCCCAATATTTTCCGTCATCCTCATACCTGACAGTTTCGCCGTCTACAGTTTCAATCATAAGGCCGTAATCACCTACAGTACCCGCTATGAGCTCCACCTCAAGAAGAGCCTCGCCGACTGTCTTTTTATCTGTGTTAACGGTATAGGTCTTTTCGCTACCGTCTTTAAAGGTGATTTCGATGGTAAACCTGGTTGCTCCCTGACCTAAAACATTCTCTTCTGCCGAAGAAGCCTCACTGCTTGAAAGGTTTTGAGAAGAGTGGTTGGTTGTTTTTTTGTCATTACATCCTGCGCCTATGAGTGCTATGGCCGCAACAAGCACGAAGCAGAGAACAAACGACAAAATTTTAGAAAATTTTGTTTTTGTCATTTTTTATTTCTCCTAAAAATTTATTCCCAAAAATACAACGGCTCTCGCATTGCGGATTTTACCATTTTGGGTCTTGCTGCAAAGATATTTCGACTGCGGCGCAGCTAAAGCCAACTTCTCAGATTCTATCCAATGTTTTGTCCCCGTCTTTGCGGCAGACGGGCAAGGCTTAGCCAAAAAGCGCCTCACGGTGACGGGCTCGTACAGGATTTTCACCTGTTTCCCTTTACAGCAAAATTATTATAGCACTAATTTTTACAAATTGCTACAACAAAAAAGTCCCGAAACGGTTGTTTCGGGACTTTTATTGCAATTAAGCTTCGCTGCCGTCGTAGATTTTCTTAACCTTGAACTGATTTATAGCGTACTTATTAACTTCATAGTCGAGCTTTGATGCAGTATCCTTAAGGAACTTATCAAATTCGTCAGACTTTAAGAGATAACGGATTTCATCTGTTAAATCATCTAAATAATACTCGTCAGCACTGATATCCTTCTTTACAACGATATAGTATGCCTTTGCATCTTCGTCGTGAATAAGAGCAACCTCATCTGCTTTAAGCTTTTCTACGTCTGCATACTTAGCAAAATAGGTTGCGCCGTAGGTATCTTCATTCTTTGAAAGAATTGTAATATCGCTGTCCTTCGGCTTCTTTTCTTCTTCCTTATTATCGGAAGAGGTGGTTGAAGAAGTTGTAGTTGATGTTGTAGTTGATGTGGTTGTTGAAGTTGTAGTTGATGTTGTAGTTGAAGAATTGTTCGAAGAAGTTGAAGAGGTTGTTGTGGAAGAAGTTGTGTTTGAAGAGGTTTCCTTTTTGTTATCCTTATTATACTCGGCTAAAACGTCAACAAAAGCTTTGCCATCCTTAAGGGAGGCGACATATTTATCAAGCGATTTGCTGATAGTCTCAACGTTGGGCTTTTCTTCCTTTGAATAGTCGTGAGTAATCATATAAACTGCAGAATAATTTTCCTGCATTGCCTTTTTGATGCTATCGACAGAAATTTCCTTTTCTCCGCCTTTACCGTAGGTGAATTCAAAATACTCGTTGTAAAGCGCATCGTTCATAAAGATTTTCTTATAGGTTGCATAGCCAACGCCGTTTTCAATAAGAACAGGACCGTAAGCATAGTTCCAATAATAGTCGGCGGTGGATTCCCAACCCTCTTTATCTTTATCGCTTATCTTGAGTTCTGATTCTTTGGAAAGCTTTTCGAGTACGATATAACGAAGACAGTTTTCAACAGCTAAATCCTTAACATAGGTTTCGAAAGGCTTGTCGTCAATTTTCTGCTTATAGTAGCTGAAGCCTTTTGCTTTTGTATCATACTTGTCGTCGGTATTGATAATGTTTTTTGCTTCAGAATCTGCCATTGTAAGAAAATAAGAATACATAGCAGAGGTGATTTTATAATCTCCCGCAGAGATAGCAACCTCATCTTTCGGATGGCAGGCAGCCAAAGATAAAACAAATACTACAGCAAGAACTATAGCCAATGCTTTTTTTAGTGTTTTCATGGTTTTCCCTCCGATATTTATACTAACTTAGGTATTATACTATATTTTTTTGAAAAAGTCTACAATAATTCTGCAATTTCTTTTAAAGCCGAAAGTGAAGACTGTCCGTCCTTCATCTTCACCGAATAATAAGGCTTGTCGGTTGCCTTTAGGAAGACTCTGCCCTTAAGCCCATCGCTTAGCTTTGCAAATTGCTCTTCGCGAATTTCGGTAACCTTGATTTCAAGGGTCTTTGGCGTCTCAGTTATTTCGTAAATTCCGTTCTTTGCCGCTTTGCTTCTGAAAAGAGCAATATCTATAAGTCCCATAACAGCCTTGGGAGGTTCTCCGAAACGGTCGCAAAGCTCGTCGACAACATCTGATGCATCATCATTTGTTTTTATTTCGGCAATACGGCGGTATATTCCAAGTCGCGCAGGCAGATTTTCAATGTAATTTTCAGGAATATGGGCAGAAACATTCAAATCAACAAGACATTCGGCCTCTTCCTCTTCTTCCCTTTTTATTCCCTTTTCTTCATCCATAGCCTGACCGAGAAGCTTTAGGTACATATCGTAGCCCACCGCTTCCATATTACCGTGCTGTTCGGCGCCGAGTACACTGCCCGCGCCTCTTATTTCAAGGTCGCGCATTGCAATCTTAAATCCCGAACCAAACTCGGTATATTCCCTTATGGCATCAAGTCGTTTTGTTGCTATCTCGCTAAGCCCTTTTCCCTGTCTGTAGCAGAAATAGGCGTATGCTCTTCTTGGCGAACGACCGACTCGACCGCGAAGCTGATGAAGTTGGGAAAGACCAAAACAGTCTGCATCTTCTATAATGAGGGTGTTGGCGGTTGGAACATCGACACCCGTTTCAATAATTGTGGTGCAGACGAGGATATCTATTTCCTGTTCCACCAATTTTTTCCATACGTCGCTAAGCTGTTCTTCGCTCATTTTTCCGTGGGCCGTTGCTATATTTGCTTCGGGCAGGGCTTCTTTAAGCCTTAATGCAACACGTTCTATTGTGTCGACACGGTTATGAAGATAGTAAACCTGTCCTCCGCGGCGAAGCTCTTTGCGAATTGCCTCTAAAATAACCCCGTTGTTCTGCTCTAAAACATAGGTCTGAACGGGGTGGCGGTCACCCGGCGCCTCGTCTATTGAGGATAGGTCGCGAAGCCCCGACATTGCCATATTGAGTGTTCGCGGAATTGGGGTGGCTGAAAGGGTCAGCACATCGACAGCGGGGTACTTTTCTTTTAGCTTTTCCTTTTGGGCAACGCCAAAGCGTTGTTCTTCATCGATTATAACAAGCCCTAAATCTTTAAATTCAACATCCTTGGAGATAAGTCTGTGAGTTCCAACGACAAGGTCGACGCTGCCTCGGCGAAGTTCGTTTAAGGTTTTTTGCTGAGCCTTTGGGCTTACAAAACGCGAAAGCATTCTGACCTCTAAGGGTAGTTCGCCGAAACGGCGGAGTATTGTATTATAATGCTGCCAAGCCAAAATGGTTGTAGGCACCAAAACGGCGCACTGCTTACCTTCGCTTATGCACTTAAATGCGGCTCTGAGCGCTACCTCGGTTTTGCCGAAGCCGACATCTCCGCAAAGAAGTCGGTCCATTGGCACTGCTTTTTCCATATCATTTTTGATTTCATTTACGCACCTTAACTGGTCTTCGGTTTCCTCAAATTCAAAACGACGTTCAAAATCGTTTTGAAGGTCGGTATCCTCGCTGAAGGCGTGACCCTTGATAGACAGTCTTTTAGCGTAGAGAGCGGTAAGCTGTTTTGCCATTTCTTTGACGGCGCCCTTGACTCTTTTACGGGTTTTCTGCCACTGGTCTCCGCCAAGACGGTGGAGCTTAAGAGTTCCTTCCTCCGCTCCGCCTATATATTTTGAAACAAGGTCAAGCTGAGTAACAGGAACATAAAGGACATCACCCTTGGCATATTTTATTTTAATATAGTCCTTAGTTATGCCTCCCGTTGTTATTCGGTTTATTCCGTCAAAAATACCTATGCCGTGGGAGGCGTGAACAACATAATCGCCAAATTTAAGTTCTTCAAGTGAATTATATGCATTTTTGTTTCGTTTTGGAGCCTTTTTATGATTACTGCCAAGCTGCTGACGATGGGTTATAAACAGAAATTTAAGTTCGGGGATTTCAAAGCCTGAGGAAAGTCCGCCGACTGTAACTATAACACCTCTTTGAGGAAGCCCTTTTATATCATTTAAAAGCATAGTTTTAAAGCCCGCGCTTTGCAGGTCTTCGTTTAAAATCTGGGCAGCTTTTTCGCTTCCCGCCGCAACAACGGCAAGACCTCCAACCGATAAGGTATACTGTATATCTTCTTTTAAAACCTTTGTGTCTCCGCTCCAGACCGAGTTGCGCTTAAAATCGAAATTAACGATATTCTTTAGGGCGAATGGCACAGACGAGGGCATAAAATTATCGAGCAAAAGTCCTTTTTCTATATGCTTTAAAAGCTCGGCTTCGCTAAGATACAGTTCGGCTGTTTTTGAGGTGAGATAACCCTCTTCAAGAAAGGTTTTTATATCTTCGCCCCTCTGAAATTCAAGGTTTTTGATTTTTTCTCTTACAGCTACGGTTTCGCTTGTTATAACAAGGCTGTCGGGAATATAGTCAAATACGGTTGTTTCCTTTTGTATAAAGGCGGTATAACGGTCGAGCGAAAAGGAAACCCCGTTTTCGAGCGCTTCTATATCCCCTCTTAAGACAGATTTTTGTTTGTCGCTGAGTTTCTTGGCGGATTTCATATATTCCTGCAAGGTTTTTACGAGTATTTTCTTATCTGAAATAAGCTCGCCCGCAGGGAACAGTTCAACTTCACTTATATTTTCGTTTCTTCTTTGAGAGAGTATGTCAAAGGCGGCGATTGAATCAACCTCATCACCCCAGAATTCTATTCTTATGGGCTCGGTTTTATTTATTGGGAAAATGTCGAGTATTCCGCCGCGAAGCGCGAACTGACCCGCGCCCTCAACAAGCTCACACCTTGAATAGCCCAAGGAAATCAAATTGTTACAAAAACTGCTTAGCGAAAGGGTGTCGCCCACCGCTATTTTTATTCGGCTTTGGCTTAAAATTTCGGGAGAAACGGTGTGCTGTGTTGCCGCTTCGGCTGGTAAAACAAGCAGCTCAAAAGCCCCATCCAAAAGTTTGGACAGGGTGTCTATTCTTTTATGTTCGTATTCTTTTGACGCGGCGCTGAGACTTCCTAAAAACAAATCTCTTGAGGGGAAAATCAAGGTTTCAACCCCTAAAGATATCAGGTCTTCGGAAAGCTTTACCGCATCGGCTTCGTCGGGTACTATCAGTACGCCTTTTTTCTCGGTTTGCTTGAGCAGTGCCGAAATAATAAGCGCCTTGTGTACGCCCGACAGTCCGTTTGCCTCTATTGGCAAACGGTTTGCCATCACAGAGTTCAGGATTTCGCTGTATCCTTTTGTTTTTGTGATGACAGAGTTCAGAAACTCCATAGCATCTCCATTTATTTGGAATATTTATTCATAGCGGAATCAATTCCGCGTGAAAGCAGTTCATTTACAGCTTTGACGGTTGTATCCAAGGCTTTATCGATAGCCTCTTTTTCTTCCCCCTTGAACTTGCCGAGAACCCAGTCCTTCAGGTCATAATCGGGGTGAGGCTTTGCGCCGACACCGATTTTGATTCTTGGAAAACTATCTTTGCCGAAAACCTCAATAATATCCTTAATTCCGTTATGTCCGCCCGCGCTTCCCTGTCTTCTGATGCGAATGACACCGGGGTTTAGTGATATGTCATCATACATAACAAGAATATTTTCAAGCGGAATTTTATAAAATTGAGCGGCGGCAAGTACCGCCTTACCCGAACAGTTCATATATGTTAAAGGTTTTAAAAGAAGTACCCTTTTTTTGCCTATTACGGTGTCACCCATATAGGCATCGAACTTCATTTTTTTACAATCACATTCGAACTTTTTACAAATTGCATCCATTGCGGCAAAACCAACATTATGACGCGTTCCGTCATATTCAATTCCGGGGTTGCCGAGACCGACAATCATCATATCAAAGGATGAACCAAAGTTCTTTTTAAGTTTTTCAAACAAATTTATCACCAAGATAATATTAGCATATTAGATTAATTTATTCAAGTTTTTTAGTTCTTGACTTTTTTTGCATTTAATAATATTATTAGAGTGTGCAAAACGTTGATGGGAAGAGTAACTCTACCGCTTTATTCAGAGAGCGCGGGTCTTGGCTGAAAGCCTGCGTATAAAGAGTATTAGTGAAGACCACCCCTGAGTGTCTGCGATGAGCAGAACGGCCGCCTTCCGTTAAAGAGGCTTAAAGCGGCGCCGATTTGGCGCAATGCGGGTGGAACCGCGGAGTTTGTAACTTAACTTCGTCCTGTTTTAATGGGACGGAGTTTTTCTGTTTTTAGGAGGTAATTTAATGAAGATTTCACTCAGAGGCGATATCAGAGAGTTTGAAAACGGTATGAACCCTTACGATATTGCAAAATCATTTGGCGGCGGCTTTTTTAAGAATGTTTGCGCAGCCAGAGTAAACGGCGAAAACACCGACCTTCGATGTGAGCTTAAGGACGGCGACGAGGTTGAACTTTTAACCTTTGAGGACGAATATGGTCGTTGGACATATCGTCACACCGCTTCCCACGTTTTGGCGCAGGCTGTAAAGCGCCTTTTCCCCGAAGCTAAGCTTGCTATCGGACCGGCTGTAGACGACGGTTTTTATTATGATATTGATTCTCCCGTTATGTTCACACCCGAACACTTAACAAAAATTGAAGAGGAAATGAAAAAAATAGTTAAGGAAAACCTTGCTATCGAGCGTTTCACTCTCCCCTTCGATGAAGCTGTTAAATTCTTTGAGGATTTGGGCGAGGATTATAAGGTTGAACTGATTAAGGATTTACCCGAAGGTTCGGTTATAAGTTTTTATAAGCAGGGCGAATTCACCGACCTTTGCGCCGGCGCCCATCTTATGAGCACAGGTCTTATCAAGGCGTTCAAGCTTACAAGCGCAACCGGCGCTTATTGGCGAGGCGATTCAAACAGAAAAATGCTTCAGCGTATTTATGGTACCGCCTTCCCCAAGGCTAATGAGCTTGAAGAACATCTTGCCCGTATTGAAGAGGCTAAAAAGCGCGACCACAACAAGCTTGGCCGTGAGCTTGAGCTTTTTACAACCAGCGAGGTTATCGGACAGGGACTTCCAATTATGCTTCCCAAGGGCGCAAGAATTGTTCAGCTTTTGCAGCGTTTTGTTGAAGATGAAGAACAAAAGAGAGGTTGGCAGCTTACCAAAACTCCTCTTATGGCAAAATCCGACCTGTACAAAATTTCGGGTCACTGGGACCACTACCGCGACGGTATGTTTGTTATGGGCGCCGCCGAAGACGAAAGCAAGGAATGCTTTGCGCTACGCCCAATGACCTGTCCCTTCCAGTATCAAGCCTACCTTAACCGCCCCCGTTCCTACAGAGATTTACCCCTTCGCTATAACGAAACCTCTACCCTTTTCAGAAACGAGGAAAGCGGAGAGATGCACGGACTCATCCGTGTTCGTCAGTTCACAATTTCGGAAGGCCACTTAATGTGTACCCCCGAACAGCTTGAGGATGAATTCAAATCCTGCTTAGAGCTTTGTGTGTTTATGCTTAAAACTCTTGGTCTTTACGAAGATGTTTCCTACCGTTTTTCTCAGTGGGACCCCAAAAACAAAGAAAAGTATATCGGTACCGCAGAGCAATGGGACGAAGCTCAGGGAGTTATGTATAAGATTCTTGACCACCTTGAAATTCCTTACAAAGTCGGTATAGGCGAAGCTGCATTCTATGGACCCAAGCTTGACATTCAGATTAAGAACGTTCACGGTAAGGAAGACACTCTTATCACCATTCAGATTGACCAGATGCTTGCCGAAAAGTTTGGTATGGAATACACCGATTCTGACGGAACAAAGAAAAACCCATATATCATTCACAGAACCTCTATCGGTTGTTACGAACGCACCCTGGCGCTTCTTATTGAAAAGTATGCGGGCGCATTTCCCTTGTGGCTTGCTCCCGAGCAAGTAAGAATTCTTCCTATAGCCGACAGACACCACGATTACGCTTACGAAGTAAAGGCTAAGCTTGAAGAACTTGGTATGCGCGTAGAGGTTGATACCCGTAACGAGAAAATCGGCTACAAGATAAGAGAAGCACGACTTCAAAGAATTCCCTATATGCTTACCGTTGGTGACAGTGAAGTTGAAAATTGCAGCGTATCGGTAAGAGGTCGCGGTGAAAACGGAGACCTTGGCGCAATGACTATCGCCGATTTCATAGACCGCGCTGTTAGTGAAATTGAAACCAAAGCTTTAAAACAGGCTCAGGAATAACCTTAAGGAGAAAATATCATGAAGAAAATTGTTGCTCTTTCCCTCAGCATTCTTTTTGTATTACTTTCATTTACCTCCTGCGGCGAAGCATCCAATAACCCCTCTACACCTTCTTCCCCGACCTCTTCGGGCCAAGAAAACATAAAGCTTGTAGAAGTGGACCTCCCTTTTGAAAAATATGAAAAGGGTCTCCTTGATTATACAACCCTTTCCGAATTTACGGTTAAGTCCGACGATGCTTATCAGTGTATGAGCGAGGAATATCTTTACGTTCCCGCAGGTACAGTTTTCTCAAGTGATAAGGAATTCGGTGTTTATTGCTTTAACGATTCCTTTGGAATTAACCAGTTCATTATGCAGGGCGCAGGTCAGACCTTAGAAGGTTTCAACCCTGTTTTAAAGTCAGGCACTCTCACTTTAAAAAGCAACTGCTACGCGCGTATTACCGTTAAGGGCGCTCTCACAGATATAAAAATTGAGGTTCCCTCCGGCTTTAAGGATTCGGTTATTTGTTCAACAAAAGACGCTATGGAATTACAGCCGAAAATTAAGGTTGTTAATGAATTTTTAAGCGGTAACAAAGAGTCTGTTAACTACCTATTTATCACCGATATTCACTACGGCTCAGGTGTTGACGACCTTGACGGAGACGGCATAAGAACATATAACACCGTTGAAGAGGTTGAAAAGCAACTTAACGAACTTCTTGTATATGTAAACAACGTTGTTACCATAGCCAACAATTCCCCTTATGTAGATTTCATTGTTGTGGGCGGAGATATTGTAAACGGATATGAAACCCCTGATAGTCCAAACTTTAAGGAAGCCAAAAAGAAAAATCCTGATTTAACTATTGGAAAACACGTTGTATCCCAGGTTCAACAAGTTCTTGCTCCCCTTAAAAACTGCAAAAAGCCCGTATTCGTGCTTTCGGGCAACCACGACGACAACACAGGACATTCCATTTATCGCGGAAACGACCCCAGTCAAGCTCAATCTGTAGATAACTGGCATGTATCCGATTTAGATTGGGATAAGGGTGTTCTTCGTGAGTTTGTAAACGTAGATATTGTTCGTGATAAAGATTACAGCTATAATGGAAAATCTATCTCAAAGTACTACTATTATGACCTTAAAAAGAACGGAAAGACTACACGTATCCTTTGTCTTGACTATAACGATGACCGTTTCACCTTCGATTCAAAGGGTGAGGTTGTTACCCGTCCTAACTGGGGCTTATACCACGAGGGTCAAATTAAATGGCTCGCAGAGGTTGGACTGCAGGGTGATTTTGATGAATGTCTTGTTTTCTCACACGCAAATATGTCTGCCGACCAAAACGCTATAGATACTACCTCGGCAGGAGATATTGAGCTTCTGCTCGAAACATACCAGACAAAATCACGCTTTAAGCAGGGCGGAAATTATCCCTTTACGGTTGATTTTGCAAACAGAACTTCGGGTGATATTGTTTCTTACCATCACGGTCACGAGCACAAGCACTATCATAATTTCGACTTCAAAAAGCGCATTTGGAGACTCAGCACCGCAATGGCTGTAGAAACTATTGACATTATTTCGGTAACGCCGACAAGCATCTTTAAGCGCGAGCTTGACAACATATTAATTAACGAGCTTTTAAGAAATGGCTCTGAAAACAAAACTGTACAGTAAATTTAAAAGGCAGACGAGAATTCGTCTGCCTTTATTTATGATTTTACAATTTTTTCGCCCAAGCTATCTACTGCATCGTTCAATATCCTTTGGATATGGCGCGGAGAATAATTAAGCTCTTCGGCAATTTTTTCGAGGGTTTGTCCGTATATGTATTTTCTGAGCATTATTTCTCTTTGACAAATATTTTTATGGGAAATAATAACCCCCTCTATCATACCGCTTTGCTTTATACATTCTTCTATCTCTTTAAGTATGCTCGGCGCGCTTGCTGTAAAGTTTTCCATTTCATTTTTAAGTCTTCCCGCCTTTGCCATATTGATACGATAGCCGTCTAAATATTCTTTAATCTCACTTCTGTTCATCATAGCTTGTCCGACTCCTTTTTTGCAAAATACTGACCGTAGGAATATTTGGTGCCGTGGGTCTTGTTATACTCTTCGACCTCTCTGACCGCATCGGCAACGGGTGAATTTAAAAATTCACGCTTTCTTTTTTGTTGCGCCGCGTAATAGATTTCGCCCGCCTTTTTGCAACGCGCACTGCAATAATCTGTGTTTTCTTTAAGTCTTGAGCCGCAAAACTTGCAGTGTCTGCTTTCACATTCCTCTATATTTACCGAATGACAAAAAGGGCAACGCCTTAGTCTTTCGTAAGGCGGAGTGTCGAGCCCATGTGTTTCAAAAACTATTTCTACATATTCAAATTCTTTTTTACAGTCCGTACAACAGTACACTCTTTTCAACCTCCCGAAAAAGTTCTTGACAATTACTGAATTATGTAATACAATTTGATTGTAAATCAATAAATTACTGTTTTCCGTAACTGCAAGGCAATTATATTACGTCTTTCAGTAATTGTCAAGGACATATTTTCGTTTTTCAGTAATTTTTTTGAAACTACGGGGGGATTTTAATATGAATGAAATTTATGGCAGAATCGAAGCACTGTGCAAAGCCAGAGGAATGAATATAACCGAGCTTTGCAAGAAGTGTTCTATACCGCGCGCATCGCTCACCGACTTTAAAATGGGAAGAAATAAAAGCCTTTCTGCTTCCACTCTGCAGAAAATTGCTGAATATTTCTCGGTAAGCGTTGAATATTTATTGTCGGGAGAGTCCACCGCTTTCGACAATATCAATCTTAAAATAGCATTTTTTGGCGGAGAAGAAGGCATTACCGACGAAATGGTAGAGGAGGTAAAGCGTTTTGCCGCCTATGTAAAGGAAAGAGAAAAAAACGACTATGGAGATAATAAATCTTTATAATCTTGCCGAAGATAAGGGAATTTGTGTTGATTTTTTTCCGCTTAATGAAAGCAAGGGTATTTATTTAGAGCTTGGAGGAAAGGAATATATTGCCTTAGACCCCGGCTGTTCGGTTGCAGATGAAAAGGTTGTTCTTGCTCACGAGCTTGGACATTCTATGACCGGTGGAGGATATGACCTTGCTTCTTGCCACCTTATGAGGGTAAGGCTTGAAAAATTGGCGGAAAAATGGGCTATTGAAAGACTTGTCCCCTTGTGTGAACTTAAAACTGCCATTAGACAGGGCGATGAATCTATTTCCACCCTTGCAGAGCGCTTTGGCGTTACCGAAAGTTTTATGCAAAAGGTCTTTGAGCACTACACAAGAAAACAAATCGCCTAATTTTTTTGATATTTTTTTAACAAACCTATTGCAACACTTGAAAATTTGGAGTATAATGATTTAAATACATTAATTTTTTGGAGGAATTATTTATGTATAATCGTATTTATAATTTTTCTGCAGGTCCATCTATGCTTCCTCTTTCTGTTTTAGAGCAAGCAAGAGACGATATGATGAACTATAACGGCTCGGGTATGAGCGTTATGGAAATGTCACACCGTTCTAAAGTTTATGATGCAATTATCAAGGAAGCTGAAGCTGATTTACGCGAAGTAATGAACATTCCCGATAATTATAAAGTTATGTTCCTTCAGGGCGGCGCTTCCATGCAGTTTGCTAACGTTGCTATGAACCTTATGAAGACAGGTAAGGCTGACTATATTGTTACAGGTCAGTTCTCGGGCAAGGCTTATAAGGAAGCTCAGAAATTTGGTGATGCTCACCTTGCCGCTACCACAAAAGAAGAAAACTTCACCCGCATTCCCCGTCAGGAAGAATTAAACCTTCGTCCCGACGCTGATTATGTACATATCTGCTATAACAACACCATTTTTGGTACAAAATGGGATTATATCCCCGAAACAAACGGTGTGCCGCTTGTTGCCGATATGTCTTCTTGCATACTTTCCGAGCCCGTTGATGTAACAAAATTCGGTCTTATTTATGCAGGCGCTCAGAAGAACGTTGCTCCGGCAGGTCTTACCATTGTTATTGCCCGTGAAGACCTCCTTCGCGAAGACCTCGACAAATCTGTTCCCACAATGTGCAACTATGCTACTATGGCAGAGAACGAGTCTATGTACAATACTCCTCCCTGCTACCCCATCTATATTTGCGGTCTTGTTCTTAAATGGATTAAGGGTCTTGGCGGACTTGAAGCTATGAAGAAGATTAACGAAGAAAAGGCAGCTCTTCTTTACAACTGTCTTGAAGAATCCAAGCTCTTCTCTAACCCCAACGATAAGGCAAGCCGTTCTGTAATGAACGTTACCTTCAGAGCAGAAGACGACGAAATCAACGCTAAGTTTGTTAAGGAAGCAACTGCCGCAGGCTTTGCAAACATTAAGGGTCACCGCAGTGTTGGAGGTATGCGCGCTTCTATCTACAACGCTATGCCTACAGAGGGTGTTGCTGCTCTTTGCGAATTTATCAAAAAGTTCGAAGCAGAAAACGCTTAATTGTAAAATTTTCAAAGAGGTCGTTTGCTTGACAAACGACCTCTTTTATTTTATGATAATCTTACACTTTTAGTTTGGAGTATATATAATATGAAGATAAGTGGTTTTCAGAAGATGACCCTGCTCGATTTTCCCGGCAAGGTTGCT
>JAZLEK010000037.1:0-26381 GCA_045615225.1 Acutalibacteraceae bacterium
AATAACAATCGCAAGACATTCCTCTACGTCTTGGAAGGTAATTTTGCTTTCGTTTTTGGAATATTTATTTTGCTGTTTAATATAGGCATCAAGTTGATAAGTAAATGCGTTTCTTACCGCCTTTTCGGGCGCACCGCCGTGTTCGAGCCAGCTGGAGTTGTGATAATATTCTTTTAACTGCTTTTTATTGGAAAAGCAAAGGGCAGCGCTAATCTTAACCTTGTATTCGGGCTTGTCCTCGCGGTCGCGGCCTTTGCGCTCGGTATTCCAGGTTTGAATAGCGGTAATAGGCTCTTCCCCGACAACTTCTGAAATATAGTCGGCAATACCATTTTTATAGCAAATCTCTTTTTCTATAAATCTTGCGCCCTGTTGTTCGCGGAAAATAAAAGACACACCTGCGTTTACTACAGCCTGGCGCTTTAAGGTATCGACAAAATATTCTGTGGGAATATTGATTTCGGTAAAGACATCGAGGTCGGGCTTCCATTTGATTTTTGTACCCGTATCCTTACCTGAATATTCTTCCTTTTTTAGTCCGCCGATATTGAAGCCCTTTTCAAAATGAAGATTATACTTATATCCGTCGCGCTTGATTTCTACATCCATATATTCACTTGCAAACTGAGTTGAAGCAAGACCAAGTCCGTTAAGACCTATGGAATATTCGTAATCTCCGCCGTCGTTGGTATTATATTTACTTCCTGCATAAAGGGTTTCGAACAATAGTACGTAGTTGTATTGTTGTTCCTTGTTATTAAAATCAACCGGGGCGCCACGACCGAAATCCTGAACTTCAACCGAATGGTCGGCATATTTGGTAACGATTATTTTTTTACCATAGCCTTCTCTTGCTTCATCGGCAGAGTTTGAAATAATTTCAAAAACCGAATGTTCGCAACCATCGAGACCATCTGAGCCGAAAATTACGGCAGGACGAAGTCTGACCTGGTCGGGTCCTTTTAATTGAGTTATACTGTCGTTTCCGTATTCTTTTACTTTCTTTGCCACCGACAACTCTCCTTGCATATAATTATAATTATTATACACCATATATGGTGGTTTAGTCAAGAATATATAACAAAAAATGGTAATATATATGAAAAAACCACCGCTTTCACGGTGGTTTAAATTTATCTTGCTTTATTTAAGTTTATATAATAACCGGGATTTACTCTCGTACCGTTAAGAATCACTTCAAAATGAAGATGGGGTCCTGTGGAACGGCCTGTATTACCAGATAATGCAATAAGCTGTCCTGAGTATACAGTTTGTCCGGAAGACACAATGTTTTTCTTGTTGTGTGCATAACGTGTTTTAAGACCATTTCCGTGGTTAATAACAATATAGTAACCATAATCAGAAGCATAACCGGCTTCTTCAACAGTGCCGCTCTTAACTGCAAAAACGCTGGTTCCTGTAGGAACGGCAAGATCAACACCGCCGTGTCTTCTTGAGCCTCTGCGTTCGCCAAACTCTGAGGTAATCATTCCTGTTTTGCTCAAAGGCCATCTAAAGCCTGAAGAAGACGCATTTTGAGGAGCTGAAGTTACATAAACATTCTTTGTTCCAACAACTACAACCTCGTCAACAGGAGCTCTCATAATTGTCTTTGTTATAACGGGATCAGAAACAGCTTCGCCGTTCAAATAGGTTGTTTCCGCGGACGTCTGACCCAGACCGTTTACACCTTTGGTGATAACCGACTGATAACCTGCATTTTTAGAAGAATCGTTCTTTGCAACAGTTTCATATTTAACGGTATAAGTTTCGTTGGTTACAGCAACGGTTTTAACATCGAGTTTAGAAATAGCAGATTGTACATCTTCTGCTTTAGTGAGTGTTTCAACTGTAAAATAAGCAGGAGTAGCCGAAACGTTTACTGTGAAAGAATTTTCACATTGGGCGCCTTCGATATTAAAGCTTGATAAACGATCGTTTTTAGCCTTTTCAAAAACAGTAATATCTGAAATATAGCCTACAAGTTTGTCACCGACAACAACTTCAAAGCCCGAACAAACAGACGGAGCTTTTTTAAGAATTAACTGACTTACCTCTTTAGCAGAGTCGGTTTTTTCGTTAATTGTAAAAACAGATTTTATCTCGGCGGTTGTTATATTGGTATTGTCCCCTATAAGTTCAGCCTTAGCAAGCTTTACAGCCTCGTTATAAACCGACTTACTGGATACAGTAGCAAACACTTCGCCGTTATATATTAAATTATAGGTAAGCTTTACACCCGAAGAGAAGACAGAAACAGCAATTAAAATAATCGAGAAAACGCCGAAAGCTATTAATTTGTACATTCTGCTTGCGTTTTTAAGTTTCTCAATAAATGAGATAACCGCTTCCTGAATAATTATCATTCCTTCCAAAAAAGTTACAAGCTTGTAATCAAGCACCTTTCTTATTATATATAAAAGTTACAAATTTGCAACCTTTTTGGAAATGTTGTAACCTTTTTTGGGCAAAATAAACAACCAACACGCCTTTGTGTTGGTTGTTTTAACTAAAATAGTGTCATTTGATTTGATTCAGGGAGTTCATCAAGCACTCCCATATCCGAAAGAGTTTGAATTATCGTTTTAGAAACGCCTGCTTCTGCCTGAAATTCCTGACGCGATAAGTAGTTACCCGATTGTGCGGCAGCATAAAGCGCCTCAGCTGCTTTTTCACCAACTCCGCCGAGCGCGCCGAAAGGCAAACGCATTTTCCCGTCTTCGACAAGGAATTTCTTTGCGTGAGATTTATGAAGGTGAATTGGAAGTACCTCAAGACCTCGTTCAAACATTTCGTTGAATATCAGCATATTTTCGTATACATCAAGCTCTTTTTTAGTTGCTTCATTTCCCTTTTGCTTTATGTTTCGGATATATGCTTTAACGGCATCTTTACCCTTAAGCACCGTTTCGACATCGACGTCATCAGGTCGGGCGGTAAAATAGGCGCAATAGAATTCAATAGGGCGATAAACCTTATACCAACCCACGCGAATTGCGGCCGTAACATAGGCAGCGGCGTGTGCTTTGGGGAACATATACTTGATTTTACCACAGGACTGAATATACCATTCGGGTACATTCACTTTTCGCATATCTTCTTCCATTTCTGCCCAGGCTTCCTTGGGTACCTTACCCTTTGCAACAAGACCTTTACGTACCGTTTCGGTAATTTTAAAGGCTCTGCCCTCATCCATACCCTGATGGATAAGATAAACCATTATATTATCACGCGTACCGATAACTTCAGAAATTGTACATATACCTTGGTCGATAAGGTCTTTAGCGTTGCCAAGATAAACGTCGGTACCGTGGGAAAGACCCGAAATCTGTAAAAGGTCGGAAAAGTTCTTTGGTTTACAGTCGCGAAGCATTCCTCGAACGAAAGATGTTCCGAATTCGGGAATACAGTAAGTTCCTGTAGGTGAATCTATCGCTTCCGGTGTTACACCTAAAGCTTCTGTGGAACTGAATAGACTGTACACCTTGGGGTCGCTCATTGAAACCTCACTGACAGGGATTCCCGAATATTCTTCAAGATATTTATATGTTGTGGGGATTACGTGACCGAGCTCGTCAAGCTTTAGAATGGTATCGTGAATTGAATGGAAGTCGAAGTGGGTTGTAACAACATCTGATTTCACATCATCTGCAGGGTGTTGTATGGGGCAAAAATCGTAGATGGTTTTATCTCTTGGTACGACAATCATTCCCGCAGGATGCTGACCTGTGGTCTGTTTTATCTGCGCTTTTTCAACCTTTCCTGCAAGACGACTGAGTTCGGCGTGGCTTAAAACAATATTTTTCTTTTCGGCATAAGCCTTTGAAAAACCAAATGCCGTTTTTTCAGCCACAGTTGAAATTGTGCCTGCTTTAAACACGTTTTCACTACCAAAAAGCGTTTCGGTATATTTTTGAACCTGTGTCTGAAATTCGTCCGAGAAGTTAAGGTCGATATCGGGAACCTTATCTCCCCTAAAGCCAAGGAAGGTTTCAAAGGGAATATCATGACCGTCACGATGAAGCGGTGTTCCACAATCAGGACAATTCTTTTCAGGTAAATCGAAGCCCGAGCCAACACTACCATCGGTAAAGAATTCGCTATAGCAACATTTAGGACAAACGTAGTGAGGCGCAAGAGGATTAACTTCGGAAATGCCTGCCATTGTTGCAACAAATGAGGAACCAACCGAACCTCGCGAACCAACAAGATATCCGTTTTCTTCGCTGAAAGTAACGAGCTTTTGCGCCGAAATATACATTATAGAGAAGCCATTGTTAATAATTGCATTAAGTTCTTTTTCAAGACGCTTTTCAACGATTTCGGGAAGATTTTCGCCATAAGTTTTATGCGCTCTTTCCCAACAAATATCTCGGAGCAGTTCGTCCGAGCCTTCAATTACCGGGGGATAGTTTCCATCGGGTACGGGAATAACATCGGGGCTTACCATATCGGCAATTTTATTGGGATTATCTATTACAAATTCTTTTGCGCGTTCTCCGAAATAATCAAAATCGGAAAGCATTTCTTCGGTGGTTTTAAGATAAAGGGGCGCCTGATTATCAAAATCGTCGTAGCCTTGACCCGCCATTAGTATCTTACGTATTATTTCATCTTCCTTCTTCAGGAAGTGAACATCACCCGTAGCAACAACCGGTTTACCGAGTTTGTCGGCTATTTCTACTATTTTGCGGTTAAAATCTTTTATAACCTCTAAACTTGTTACGTGTCTGAATTTATTAGGGGTTACCTCCCCTGTTTTTTCATTGCGTTTATCGGGCTTTGAGGATTCTCTTACCATAAACTCGTTATTGCCCAGAGGTTGAATTTCAAGATAATCATAATAGTTTGCTATCTCGATTAATTCTTCATCAGATGCGCCATCAACCACGGCTTTATATAATTCACCTTGTTCGCAAGCCGAGCCTACAATAAGTCCCTCGCGATGTTTATCAAGTTCGCTTTTGACAGTAACGGGTCTTTTGAAAAAATTGTCGATATGCGCGGTAGAAACAAGCTGATATAAATTTTTAAGTCCTACAAGGTCTTTTACAAGAATTATCTGATGGTTAACCTTACCTTGCTTATAAAGGGTCGAAAAATCTGTTCCGTATTTTTCATCATTAACAAAATAAGATTCAACACCGTAAATAACCTTAAAATCTCCGCCGCTTTTTCTAATATCTTTAACAGCGCCGGCGGCTGAAGGATATGCCTGAACAACACCGTGGTCGGTAATTGCCACAGCTTTATGTCCCCAACGATACGCCTGATTTACAATATCGGCGCCCGAAGATACGGCATCTTTAGCCGACATATTAGTATGACAATGAAGTTCGACTCTTTTGAGACCTTCATAATTATCTTTTTCGGTATATTGTTCAAGGGTGGCAATTGCCTTTGGTTTTACAATATAATCTTTTTTGTATGAATCAAACTCATAGCTTCCGTTAACAAGAATATAATTTCCGTTTTTTACCCCTTTAAGCTTGTCCATATTTTTAGGGTCGACAAACATACTTGCAGTCAGCGAATTTGTGTGGTCGCTGAAAGAAAATTCCACAACATTCGAGGGACCGCGTTTGGTGTTTATTGTGCGGATATCAAGACCAAACACTTCGCCCCAACAAGAAATAGAAGTATCATCTTCAGATACATCTATCATTTTCTTTGTATTTGTATCTATGCTTCTTCCCCAGATAAGCTCTGCGCTTTCTAAATATACGGGAAGATTATCTGCAGGCTTATAGTCATATACCCTTTTAGGCTTTTCGGGTTTGGGCTCAGCAGAAACAGTTTCCGTCTTTTTTATAACGGGGACAGTTTCTTCCGGTGGGGGTAGAAGCATTTCGGCATTTTCGGTTACACCTGTAAATTTAATTTCGACCTCTGTGTTAAATTCTTTTCTTGCAATATCTGAAAAATGCTTTTCAAAATCAAAGTCTTTCAAAGCGTCAAGACCGCCGAATTTAAGTTCTATTGTTAAAACATTATTGTCTAAAGAGAAATCTGCCTTGTTAAAAAAACCGTTGAGCATTGCGGATTTTCGCCTTATTCTTGCTACTATATCCTTACAGGCATCAAGACAAAAGCATTCCTTACTGAAAGAAATGCTTAAATCGAGACGATTAAGCCCAAGCCCTTTTGTTATTGCTTTTTTAACCGTATAAAGAGTTTCTTCCGATATGTAGTTGTTGCTTTGAAGAGAAATGCTTAATGTTCTGTTTTTAACATCAAGGTCACAACAGTTAACAAAGGCGCTATCTATAGAGTCATCATCAACGGTATAACCTATTCCCTCTCCGAAAATTTCTTTAAAAGTATGTGGCATTCTATTCTCCGTAATTTATAATTTCTTCGTATAATGCATCAAGTAATTTTTCTTCGGGCACCTTACGTATAATTTCACCTTTACTGAAAAGGAGTCCGCAACCATTTCCGCCCGCAATACCGAGGTCGGCTTCTCTTGCTTCTCCCGGTCCGTTTACGGCGCAACCCATTATTGCAACCGTAATATTTTTATTAATATTTGCAAAGCGCTCTTCTGCCGCTTTTGCAAGACCTATAAGGTCAATACTTGTTCTTCCGCAAGTTGGGCAAGAAACAAATTTTATACCTTCATTTCTAAGTCCCAGTGCTTTAAGCATATCTTTTGCGGCTTTAACCTCCAAAACAGGGTCATCTGTAAGAGATATACGGACTGTCGCCCCTATTCCGCGAAGCAAAAGTCCACCTATTCCCGCGGCAGATTTTATCACACCCATACGTTCTGTTCCTGCTTCGGTAACACCTAAATGTAACGGATAACGACATTTTTCTGCCGCTAAAACATAGGCGTCATACATACGCTGAGTATTAGAAGATTTCAGTGATAATACAATATCTTCAAAATCGAATTTTTCAAGAAGCGATATATGATAAAGTCCGCTTTCAACCATTGCCTCAGGTGTGGGCGAACCATATTTTGCGAGAATATTTTTTTCTAAACTTCCGGAATTTACACCAATTCTGATTGGAACACCCGAAGATTTACAGGCGTTTACAACCGCCTTGACTTTATCATCCGAACCGATATTACCGGGGTTAATTCTGACCTTGTCTACACCGGCAGCAACCGACTCTATTGCAAGCTTATAATCAAAATGAATATCGGCAACTATGGGAACCGAAACATTTTCTTTAAGAGCGCCGATAAGAGCAACGGCGTTTTTATCGGGCACCGAAACTCTTATAATTTCACAGCCTGCGGCCTCAAGTTTTTTTGCCTGTTCTACATTACCATTTATATTATCAGCCTTAACATTAAGCATTGACTGAATTGAAACAGGCGCGCCTCCGCCAATAAGCAGATTGCCCGCTTTTACCTGTTTTGTTAAATCGTTTGTAAACATATCATCATCCTACAATCAGTGCAATTATATCTTTCGCAGTAATAAGAAGCATAAGTCCTAAAAGTAATACCAGACCTATTGTGTGAACGAGTCCTTCGTATTTTTGAGGAACTGGTTTGCGTGTTATAAGTTCAATTAGTATAAATATTATTCTTCCGCCGTCAAGCGCAGGCAAAGGCAAAAGATTAAATATTCCAAGGTTTATTGTTATGAGAGCCATTATGGGAAGAATATTGAAAAGGTTTGATTTAGCAACCGAACCGATTGCAGCTGTAATACCCACAGGACCCGACATTGCCGACAGCCCGTATTTACCCGTTATAAGGTCGATAAGTGAAAACCAAACCACGCGGCAATTTGCAATAGCTGTATTTATGGTGTGAGATATAAAGCTAAGCGGTGTTTTTTCGATGCCTTTAACAAAAAAATCGACCTTTACATAAGAAACATCGTTTTCAGTTTCGGTGGCAAACTTAACATTTTTAAGTTCTACCTTTTCTCCGCTTCTTTTAACAGTCATATCGACAGCGCCGTCATCTACACCTGTAAACGCATAACTCAAATCATAAGTAGTAAATATTTTTCTGCCGTCAACAGAAAGAATTTCATCTCCTACCTGAAGACCATATTGACTGCTTACCGCATTTTCTGTAAACTGCGCAACCGTTTTGGAAGTAAATTTATCTTGAGGAATTAAAGTGATTGAAACAATAATAAGGCCAAGTATTAAATTGAAAATAGCACCATTTGCTACAATAAACAAACGCTTGAAGGGCCCTTTGTTGCAAAAAGCGCGTTCATCTGAGCTACTTTCATCTTCCCCTTCCATAGCGCAATATCCACCAAGAGGTACCAGATTCCACGCGTAAAGAGTTTCGCCGATTTTTTTCTTAAAAAGTTTAGGACCGAATCCAACCGCAAACTCGTTTACCCTAACGCCACAGATTTTTGCGGCAATAAAATGACCAAATTCGTGAATTATGATAAGCACTACAAAGGCAAGTATTGCCACAAGGTATGGCCAAACGTTGTTCCATATATCAATAATAGAAATAAAAATCACCTTTTTTTATTTTAGTAGTTATATTCTATGCGGCAAAATCAAATTTAATTAGCCATTTGTCTTACAAGATTTCTTGCATTTTTATCGGCTGCGAAAACATCTTCTAATGTGTAATTCTCGACATTAGGCTGAGCATTAATCGCCGCTTCAACCATTTTTTCAATATCAAGGAATTTGATTTTACCGTTTAAAAACAGCGCAACAGCCTCCTCGTTTGCGCCATTTGCTGCCGCAGGTTTAAGACCTCCGCTTTTGATTGCCTCAATACAAAGCTTTAAACATCCGAATGTTTCTAAATCCGGTTTTGCAAAGGTCAATGTTCCGATATCTGTTAGCGATAATCTGTCACAGCACATTTTCTCTCTTCTCGGATAGGTTATTGCGTATTCAATGGGAAGTCGCATATCGGGTGTTCCCATTTGCCCTATAACGGCGCCGTCGCAAAGTTCTACCGCAGAATGTAGAATACTTTGTCTGTGAACAACCACCTCTATATCATCGGGCGAAATACCAAAAAGATGCACGGCCTCGATAACTTCTAATCCCTTATTCATAAGTGTAGCAGAGTCGATGGTAATTTTACTTCCCATCGACCAGTTTGGATGGTTGAGCGCTTCGGCAACAGTTACGTTTTCGAGTTCTTCTTTAGTTTTTCCGTAAAAAGGACCGCCGGATGCGGTTAAAATAATCTTTGAAAGTGAACCGACAGGCGCACCTTGAAGGGACTGGAAAATTGCTGAATGTTCACTATCTACCGGAATAATCTTAACGCCCATTTCCTTTGCCTTTGCATTAACAAGTTCCCCTGCCGTAACAAGGGTTTCTTTATTGGCGAGGGCAATGTCGTTTTTAGCATTTAAAGCGGCAAAGGTAGGACGAAGTCCGGCGATGCCAACTATTGCGTTAAGCACTATATCCGACTTAATTGATGCAACTTCACAAACACCGCTAACTCCCGATAAAACCTTTATATTGGTATTTTCAAGACGTTTTTCGAGTTCTTTGGCGGCATCTTCATCGAAAACGGCAACAGCCTTTACGCCAAACTCTTTTGCTTGTGCTTCAAGCTTATCTATGCTTTTGCCTGCGGCTATTGCTAAAACGGTATAACCGTTTTTACGCGCAACATCTAAAGCCTGTTCTCCTATTGAACCTGTAGAACCTAAAATTACAAGAGTTTTATTCATAAATTATCAACCTAAATTACAGAAAACAAACTAAGGAAAAGAACAAGGGCGGGCGCTATCATAAGAAGAGAGTCGGTACGGTCGAGTACTCCGCCATGTCCGGGCATAATATTTCCGTAATCCTTTATTCCAAAATGTCTTTTTATAAGTGATGCAAACAAATCACCAAACATACCAACAACGCTGAAAACAGGTGTTGCTATGGTGAGCGCAAGAATATTAATTGGTTTGCCTAATATAGCCTGGAAAACTAAACAAACTATAACCGTTCCAACCATTGAACAAACTATTCCGCCAACAGCTCCTTCGATAGTTTTTTTAGGGCTGATTTCGGGGGCAAGTTTGTGTTTTCCGATAGAACAGCCTACAAAATAAGCTCCGATATCTGTTACACAAGCAAAATTAAAGAGTAAAACAAAGTAAAAAACACCTGCATTTGCATTAATAATTGATGCCAGACAAGCAAATGCAAAGCCTAAAATTATGGGCATTGCGATTGTCATTACAAGCTCTGTAACATTAAACGTTTTATGTTTAATAACGGCAAAAACAGCCAAAGCCAAAACATAGATTACGGTAAGAGGTGTTTCGTTTATAAAAAAGCCCATATAAGAAAACTGCACGGCTATAACGTATACCATAGCAATAATCACAGGTGCTTTTATTTTGACCGCGCCTGTTAGGAAAAGCATTTCATATATTGCTATTGCAGCAAGTAGTGCAACAGCAATTACAACGGTTATGGGAAAGAAAGAATTCAAAATAAGGAGTCCTACTACAGCAGCGGCAGCAATAACACCTGAAATAATGCGAGTTTTCATAAAACGCTCCTTGTTAAACACCACCAAAACGGCGGTTACGTTTATTATAGTCATCAATAGCCTGTTCTAAATCGTTTGTACTGAAGTCGGGCCAAAGTATATTGGAAAACCAGAATTCACTGTAAGCCGACTGCCAGATAAGAAAGTTTGAAAGTCGGTATTCCCCACTTGGTCTTATTATGAGTTCGGGGTCGGGATAATGGCTTGTATAAATGTGCGAAGAAATTGTATCCTCGGTTATATCTTCGGCAGGTATTCCTTCTTTAATAATATCACGTACGGCGTGAACAAGTTCATCTCTTCCGCCATAGTTTATTGCCATATAGCATTTAAGTCCTGTCGCATCTTTTGAATCAAATTCGGCCTGAGCCATAAGCTCGACAATGTCCTCCGGTATACCGCTTCTGTCGCCGATAAACTCAAGCTTGATATTTTCACTTTTGAAATTGGCAGAATCGCGAAGATAGTCGCGGAAGATGTTCATAATTGCATCGACCTCTTCTTTGGGGCGGCGCCAATTTTCGGTAGAAAAAGCATATACTGTTAAATGTTTTACACCAATTTTGTTACAATATCTTGCAATTTCTTTGAACTTTTTTGAACCAGCGGCGTGACCAGCCGTTCGCGGCAAGGAACGGTTTTTTGCCCATCGGCCGTTTCCGTCCATTATTATTGCAATATGTTCAGGAATTTTACGGTCAACGTGAGTTTCTTTTTTCTTCTTAAAAAAAGCCAAAATTATCACCTTTCAAAAAACCACCATAGCGCCTGCTATGATGGTTTAATTTTTAGATTTCGAGGATTTCCTTTTCTTTTGCGGCAAGAAGAGTATCTACCTCGGCACAGAACTTATCAGTAAGATTCTGAATTTTCTTTTCACCATTTGCCTGATCGTCTTCGGTAATGATGTTATCCTTTTTCATTGTCTTAAGCTTTTCAATAGCATCGCGGCGGATAGAACGAACAGCAACCTTGCCATCCTCAGCCATCTTTTTAACCTCTTTAACAAGCTCCTTACGGCGTTCTTCGGTAAGAGGCGGGAAAATAAGACGGATAACGCGTCCATCGTTATTGGGGTTAATGCCAATATCGGAAACCTGAATTGCCTTTTCGATAAGCTTTAAGGTCGATGTATCCCAAGGCTGAATCTGAAGAACACGGCCTTCGGGAACAGAAACCGAAGCAATCTGCTGAATGGGTGTGGGAACACCGTAGTAGTCAACAGTAATTCTGTCGAGAATTGAGGTGTTTGCACGTCCTGCTCGTACGGTAGCAAATTCTCTGCCTACTGAATTAAGGCTTTTGTCCATACGTTCTTCTGTATTTTTAAGTAAGTCTTTCATAAAGATTTCCTCCAAATATTATTCAACTAATGTACCAATATTTTCGCCGAGCATTGCCTTCTTTATATTGTCAAGTTCCTTCATAGAGAAAACAAGAATCTTAATTCCGTTATCCTGACAAAGAGAAGCTGCGGTCATATCCATAACATTGAGCTTAAGGGTTAAAACATCCTGATGGGTAAGTTTATCGAACTTTTTAGCATTGGGATTTTTCTTGGGGTCGCTGTCATATACGCCGTCAACATTGGTAGCCTTGAAGATTACATCGGCGCCGATTTCTGCCGCGCGAAGAGCAGCAGCAGTATCGGTAGAAAAGAAGGGACAACCTGTTCCGCAACCAAAAATAACTATTTTACCTTCTTCGAGGTGGGTTACGGCACGAGACTTTGTAAATGGTTCTGCAACCTGACGCATTTCAATAGCTGTTAAAACTCTGGCATCTACGCCGAGCTGTTCAAAGCCATCCTGAAGCGCCAAGGCGTTGATTGTGGTAGCAAGCATACCCATGTGGTCGGCACGAGTGCGGTCCATTTCACCGCTGCTTCTGCCTCTCCAGAAGTTGCCACCGCCTACAACAATAGCTATTTGTACGCCAAGTTCAGCACATTCTTTTATTTTTTTGCAAACTTCGGCTACAGTGTCGAAATCGAGACCGCTTCCCTTTCCACCCGAAAGGGCTTCTCCGCTGAGTTTTAAAAGCACACGCTTATATACAGCCTTACTCATTGTTATCCCTCCAATGTTTGTTATCAGATTTATTTTACAATAACTATCTTTTAAAGTCAATCTAAAATATTATTATATAAATAAGCAAACCTGACTGAGTTGTTGAGTTTTTGTTATACAAAAATTAAAACCGCTCAAACGAGCGGTTTTAAAATACAAAATCATTTGGATTTTATTATGGTTTTGCGAAGTGCTTCAGGGTCGAAAACAACATCGAGAACGTTATTCTTGTCGGTATCGGCAGATGTCTTTTTGTCGTTTTGACCATTTAGAACAAGGTCTTGCTCAACAAGGTCGAAGATATCAGCTACTCCGTCGCCGTTTAAATCGCCCTCTATATCAGCGCACGGATAATACAGCTTTTCAGTAATTCCTATACCAACGCTCTGCTTATACACAAAGTCACGGCAAACCGACTAAATCCTGCCCTTGAATACATTCACAAGGAATATACCAAAGATAATCTATCTATCCCCTATCTTGCCGACCTTTGCGGTATGAGTGAGGTTTTATTTCGACGCCACTTTAAAAATTCTATGGGTCTTTCTCCACTTAAATATATTAACAACTTAAAAATATCAAGAGCAAAGGAGCTTTTAAGCTTTGGCGAGTGTTCTGTAAGCGAAGCGGCCTTTCTTTCGGGCTTTCACGATGAGTGTTATTTCAGCAGAACCTTTAAAAAGCATACCGGAGTTTCACCGTCAGAATATAAAACGTTGCATAACTAAAACAAACAGGACCGCAAATGCGGTCCTGTTCGTTTTTTTAAAAAGGAAGCTAACTATGAATATAGGATTATTTTGAAATAAGTATGCTTCTAAGTGCTGCAAGGTCTATAGCAACCTCAATTTTTTTGTTGCCGTCAATATCTGCAGCTAACGATTTAGCCGTTATTCCTTCGCAGATATTATTGAGCATTACAAGGTCACAGATATCTGACGCTGCATCTGATGTAATGTCTCCGATTAATACATCTTGAGTCTGAATGAATGTCTGGTCGAAACCACGGCCGATATTATAACGGTTAATTATATTTTTATCTACTGTCATAATATCGAAGACGCCATCTCTGCGCTGTGCAGTATCGGAGTTTACCTGCCACAAATCAACGTCATCACTATAAAGCCAGTCTTGACGATGAGTATGTCCGTACTGATAAGAAAGGATTTTACCTTTGGTATCCGAGAAATCGACATCTATACCAAGTTCTGCATTAACATAAGGCGTTTTGAACTGGTAAGCAGCAATTATGGCGCGAAGGTCTTTGCCATACCAGGTAATATCTGCACCTGTGTTGAAGTTAGTATCTTCATCTATACCCATGTGAGAAATGAAAATATAATCCCAGTCATCGCCTGCCTGAAGGGCATCTTCTGCAAGCCATTCCATCTGTCTTGCGCCATATCCCCAATAGGTTGTAGCCATATAGTATCTGTTATAGTTTGTAACCGCCTTAGATTCATCTCTTACAGTAAGTCCAACGTTACCGTTTTCGTCTACTGTAAACAAGCCATCCTCGCCGTAGCTCTGCTCGTAATCGATGGAATCAAGGCAAATGATACGAGTCTTTTTGTTTTCTAAATCGTAGTAGAAATATTTAGAATTTGCTACCTGGGTATCCTGAGAAACGGAAACATCAATAACATCTCCATTTGCTGTTTCACGGTTTACATACATGTCAATTATGTTGTCGTTCCACTCTTTATCGGAAATAACCTGCGAGCCGTTAAAGGTCTTTGTATCATAGGCATAAGAATTATCATCGTGGTTACCCGGAACAATTACCACAGGCTTGTTACACTCAAGGAAGGGTGTAAACGCCTTTTTAAAGTAACCGAGTGAGGTGGTTTTCTTTTGAGTACCCTGAATGGTGTCTCCGCCAATTGCAACAAAGTCGATAGCATCTGTTCTGTTTACAAATTCAACAAGATTTTCAATCTGTTTCATTGTCGCAACCGTTCTGGAAACATCCTCACCGGCAACATAGTGAATATCGGTAATGAATGCGTATTTTACAGAACCTTCATCGTCAGCTAAGTTCTTTGTAACGATATCCATTTTAACGCCATACCAAGGATTAGTAAGAACGAGTTCTTCCTTAGAACCATAGCGAACAAACTGTTTATATTCAGCGGGAATGATAATCTGACTTTCGTCGGGTTCTTCAGCAAACTTGACATAAGCGCCCCTCTGCATTACGCCGTCGGCAACAACTGTGCTTGCATCAAGTTTTATGAATAAATCACTATAATACTCAGCCTTTACTTCCTCAGTAAATGCAGTTCCTACTGGAAGATAAATATAGAAATCATAATCGCTGAAGGTTTCTTCATCAACTTTAAATATAGCGCTGTTTAAAAGTGGCATTTTAGAGGGATTTGTTAAAACATCACTGCCCTTCATATTTTCAACACTTGTAACGGCAGAAAGTTTGCCGCCTTTGGTTTGATAACAGTCGGTGATTGTGATTGTTTTATCGGTAGCTGTTGCAATGGGGCCATTAGCGTTATAACAGCCAACAATTGTTGCATTTGCTTCCCAACCCATTGAAATAAGTCCGTTGTTTCCTGTTGCTTTAACGGTAGCCAATGAATAGCAGTTGTTAATGTAGGTATTAGAGCCGCGTCCCGCTCCTCTGAAAACACCTACAGAATGTCCGATAAGCGTAACATTTTTACCTGCATAGCACTGTTCGATTGTTACTTCGGCTTTATCGGTGGGATTTGAGTTTTTTGTGCCTGCGCAACCAACAAAAGCAGAGGCGCCTGCGTCTGAGTGAATAAAGGCGTGGTCTACACCGATATTTTTAAGGATTGCAGTATCGCCATGAAGTACACGAGGTACAAGACCATAGCCTGAAACATCCCATTTTTTCTCGTTGAGCGCAGGGTTGATTATAAACATACCATGAACCGTGTGACCTGCGCCATCGATAGAACCTTCAAAGTAGTTTGAGTTGCCGTACCAATGGTTTGCGGTATAACCGATAGCAACATCACCTGTTGTCCAGTTGATTTTGGTTATATCATTGAGATAAATGTCGTTTGTAAGAACATATTTATTACCTTCGCCGCCGTGGGTTGTGATAATGTAAGCAAGCTCTGCGCCGTTGGTAATTTCATAAATTCCATCAGAGTTTATATCCTTAGGTTCTGTTTTGGTTGTACCGTCCCAAATATCGTAAACAATTTCTTCCTCTTCGCCTTCTTCAACCTCAGGTTCCGGAGCCCAAATGGTTAAAACGGGATAATTATTTGTCGCGGTAAATGCAGTATTTACAGAACCATCGGTATTAAGGGCAAGATAAGGCATTTTGTCTTCATTGGTAAATACATCTGTACCCTGCATTTTATCGGCAGTTGTAGTTACAACATTTGTATAAATACTTCTTGAAGCACCTCTACCGTTTGCAACAGTTTGATAAGAATTATAGAACTTGTAGTAGGTTGAATAATCTGAATTAGACTGCGAAGTGATAGGCCCGTTTAAATTGTAGCAATTTTTAACAGTATAGGTTGAATGGTAAGCATAGCTTACGAGTCCGTGTCTGAATGCATTTATGTCATAAGAAGCCCAGGAATAACAGTTTGTAAGAGTTATTGCCTTTTGATTTCCGTTTCCAACAAAGGAGGCCGAATCTCGACCTGAAATTTTAACGTTTGCGCCAACAAAAGAGTTTGAAATCGACACACCCGATTCACATCCACCGACAAAACCACCGGCAACATAATGGTGGTGAACATACGCATAATCAAGTCCCAGGTTTGATATTTTAACCGTAAATCCTGCCGCAACTCTGGGAATTAACGCACTGGAAATATTATTGTTGTTGCTACTTGCAATACTAATTCCGTTATCAAAATATAAGCCGTACACAACAAACCCTGCGCCGTCAATTACGCCTGCAAAGTCTTCTCCTTTAATTACTCCATCGTATTTATAATAATTGTACCAAGAGTTGACATTATAACCGGCATTTTTACTACCCTCAAGCCAGTTAACCGAATTTATATCGTTAAGGTAAATATCCTTTGTGAGCTTGTAATATGAACCAAAATAAGGCTCGTTTACGGTTACAGTTTCACCTGTTTCGTCGTTGGTCTGTTCTGTTGTACCGCTTTGAGTTATAGCAAGAGCAAGTTGTTCTGCCGTAGCAATAAGATAGGGGTCGGCTTCAGTACCGCTACCACCTGCGAAAGACTGAGCAACTTCGCCGTTCCAAATGGTAGGCTCGGTTTCTTCCTCTTCTTCCTCGTCAACTTCGGGAAGACCATCTACAGCTTCATCAAACACCTTGAGTTCGGGGAAAGCATCTCCGGTGAAACCAAAATCAATTTCATCGAGAGAAGCGCTGCCTTCACCTGCATATTTAATTTTAACATCATCAATATAAATTTCTGCAGCGGTATCGGCATACACGAGCATAGCCATTGCATAGCCGTCAAGCGAAGATTTATCCGCATTTAAAACAACTGTTGCGGTTTGCCATTCATCTGCTGCAGAAACGTTGGTGGAAACAACTGCTTCGGCAGTTTCTGTTACATTGCCTGCACGAGCCAAACCTAATGAAATTTCAACATTACCTGTTGATTTATAAGCAAAGGTAACGGTATATTGTTTGCCTGCAACAATATCGAAATGAGCGCTGTCGCGAAGTTCAAAAGCAGTAATACCCTTGTCTTCAAGAGCAACCTTTAAAGCTTTTGTTCCGGTATAACTCTCACCTTCAACAATAGCAGCAACGTCGCTGTCAAAGCTTACGCCTGAAATTTGTTCGGTATAATTTTCAAAACCGCAATATAAAGTTTTGGTCGCTACTTTTATCCACTTATAGTAAATATCGGTATAATTACTGATTAAATCAGTCGCGGAAAGCTTATTTGTATATATAGAGTCGGCATAAACACCCTCAAGCTCAAAACCTTCTCTAACGGGAACGGCAATTTTAGAAAGTGTAGTATCTGCAGTAACTGTAAAGTTCTTATTTGAACCGTTATAGCTATGAGCAGTTAAGGTTCTGCATTCATTTAAGGTTACGTCATCTATCCAGATATTAATATTATTTGCCTTTGTTGCTGTTGCAGAACAAAGGGTTATGTTAAGATATCCTGCTTCACTGCCGGTTGTGAAGCTTGCGGTTGCTTCTACCCAACCATCTGTTGCTGTAGTAATTTTAGCAACCTCAGGTGCAAGCACGTTTGCTTCATTGTATGTAAGAGCTTCAAATATATTTACAGAACTTGTCTGGCGCACCTGAAGATTAACCTGCTTATCGGGTGCTGTAACTACATAATAACGAAGTTTTATCTGATAAGTAGTATTGGCCTTTGCCTTGTAGTGCGGTACACTATCAGAATTACTGTCGTAAATTTTAACAGCTGCCGGCCAACTGTAACCCAGTTTTTCTGCATTAACAAACTGTACAGCGTTTTGCTCTGTACCTGTTTTGGTTGATTCTTTTTCAACCGAAGTACCCCAGGTTGCAAAACGGTACCAATCATCTTCAACTCCGTTAACGGCTAAATATGAACAAGTCAAATTACCGGAAACATCGGTGCGGTATGATGTGTTTACATCGTCATAGGTATTAACCGTTGTAAAAAGCTCATCTGCAAGAGCGGATACACTGCCCACAAATAAGCTGGACACTAAAAGTGCCAAAGCCAATACCAAACTTGTAAGCTTTCTGAATTTCAACATATTGTCCCTCCGTTAGAACAAAAATAATTCTTCATAGTAATTATAACATTTCTATACCAAGAATCAATATATATTTCGTAATTTCTTGACTATTTCTATATATAAGCGTATTATTATCATGGTGATTATATGGATAGTTTTATGAAACAGAATTTTGAAATTAAAGATGTGGTAAGAGCAAGAATTGTTCCCGCAAACAAAAAAGTTCCATCTAAAATGAAACGCCCGTATTATGTTTTTATTTTCTATCACGGTTGCGAAAAAACATATAAATTCAAAGACGGTAAAACCCTTTACACAAAGAACAATGACATACTATTTTTACCCAAAGAAGAAGAATATGTTGTTACTTGCACAAAATTTGGCGAAACCTATTCAATGAATTTTGAGCTATACGAGGACATACACCTTTCCCCTTTTGTTTTCAGACCAAAAAATGCTGCTGCTTTTTTTGAATACTTCAAATCGGCAGAAGCCGCCTGGCGCAAAAAATATACAGGTTACGAAATGCGACTTAAAGCTGAGGTATATAATGTTATTTGTAATATGATAAAAGAATACGAACTCGAATATGTAGGAAAAAAAGGAAATGATAGATTAAAGCCGGCTATTGACTATATTAAAAACAATTATAACAAAGGTAACATTTCCATGCCTTATTTAGCAGAACTTTGCGGCATGAGTGAGGTTTCTTTCAGAAAAATCTTCACTAACTCTATGGGTATAACTCCGCTGAAATACATAAACAACTTGAAAATCTCAACCTCTAAAGAACTGTTGCTTTCAAAATCCTGCACCATATCTAAGGTTGCAGAGCTCTCGGGATTCAACTGCGACAGTTATTTCAGTCGAGAATTTAAAAAGCATATCGGCATGTCTCCAATTGAATATAAAAACAGCATTGAATAAAGAAAAAGCACTCGAAAAATCGAGTGCTTTTTGTGTTATTCAGCTGCCCATACAAAGGGAGATGCGCAATAGCCGTATACTCCGCCTATTGTGTTGTAAAGATTAAGTTCGGGTCTGTTTCTGTAGCCCATTCGAATACCTGTTATGGTATTTACATTTGCGAAAACAACAATTGCATTGTTGCTCTGAAGCGTTGCGGTTGCAGCTACCCAGTTTCCGTTTTCATCCTTTACTTCAAGTTCGGTAACGGTTGTGCCCGAGGTAAGCATTAAGCCCTCTGCTGTGTGATTAAATGTAACCGTTGCGGTATTTCCGTTTACAGTTACGCTATCATAAAGAGGTCCGGAATACTCGGGTGTCTCATTATAATCGCCCTGAGGATAATAGTAGTTTGAAAGGGCTGCATTTGCAAGAGCCTTTGCAACGGGGTATTTGTCGGTCGGATGAATATCAAGCCAACCGTCAGATTCACGCATTGTATCTTCACGTGAAAGCATTGTACAAACGGTAACACCGTCCATAGTTCTGGCGTCTCGGCTGATGCCTATTATAAGCTTACTGCAGATATCTATCTTAATGATATTTCCAAGATTAACTGGGATACAGGTGTTGCAAGCGCAGGTTACACACCTAATTTCTGGCTTGAAAATAAAGCTTTCCAAGGAAATATCGACGGTGACGGATATGTAGTTTACGGTCTTTACAACAATGTTTCCGGAGAAAAGATTTTCGGATACTATGGTTGTGGACTGGTTCCAAGAGTTAACAGCGGTACAACCGTTTCAATTTCTAAACTTGGCGTTGACTATGCTTATATAAACGGTACAAACGGAGCAGGCGCATTTGTTGGATTTGCAGGACCTACATATTATGTTTCCGATGCGGAATTTGCAAATGTTAATATTGAACAATGCTATGCCGGAGAAAATGTTTATCTTTCTGCTTATGCTGCAGGCGCTTTCCGCGCAGGAAATTACAGAAGTAATGTTAACATTTTAAATTCTTATTCTCTTGCCACCGCAACAGGTACCGAAACAGGCCTCGTTGCAGGCAACTGGACAACAAATGTTACCATAAATAATAGCTACAATGCAAAAGGCTCTGTTTGCGCAACCTGGAGCACAGCTACAGATTCAAGCAGTAAAAACAACTATTCTATAAACATCGATTTTACCAATGATTATGGTTCAGGAGCATTTTACGGCACTCTTGTTTCAGCAGATAATATGCAGGGACCTGATGTATTCTCAAACCCTGCAAAAATGCCTAACTTAAATGCAGACAGAGTTTTTGTTGAAACAGAGGGATATCCCGCCTTAAGATGTTTTAATAAAACTTCAGATTATGACTATCCTTGGGACGGAAGCGAGTCAACACCTACAGCACTTGATGATAAGGGCAATGTAATAATCGGAACTCCCTCCGAACTCGCTTATGTTATCAAAAACGGTGGCGGCGCCAATTATGTTTTAATAAACGACATCTACCTTAATGACCTTGCTGCGATAGATTGGTCTACAGGTGATGCGGCAAGCGGATATATACCTCTTGAGTGGTACACAAGCACTACTGCAACTAAATTCTCAGGAACTATTGACGGCCAGGGACATACCATTTATGGTATTTACTATGGTTCCGGAACTCCGGCATCGGGCGAAAATGCAAACTATAAACGTGATGCGGTAGCTCTTATCCCTGAACTTTCGGATGATAAGACGACAACTGTTAAAAATCTTGGTGTAGATTATACCTATATCAAGGCTTCACATTGTGCGGCGGCTATTGCAGGAAACTCTAACGGATTAGCTAAAAAGAGCTTTGAAAACTGCTATGCAGGTGAAAACGTAACTATTATCGGTCATGTTGCAGGAGGTATTTTTGGCGGTGGCGATGCTGAGCTTTCTCTTAAAAATTGTTACAGCTTAGCCGAACTTAGTGGTACTTATAGTAGCGGTTGTATTTTCAGCAAACACGTTAACTATACCTCCAAAACAAGTAGTTAAACAAATAATTAACGCCAGAATAATACTTAAAGTCTTTTTCATATTGGCCACCTTGCTTATACATATATTTATTCATATTGATAACAACACAATAATTTGCACACCACAACTAAAACCACTATAACAAAAAGAACACGCGAATCATTACTTCAATTTTAATTATTTTATTTCTACTTCGGCATCTTCACCGTTTCCGACATTAAAACGCTTTATTTTTTCGCTTGATACAAGCATAACGTCAAAGCAAGGATTGTGTTCAGCGGTATCGGTGCTTATCTGCCACAGGTCAATATCATCGCTGTAGTAAATCTTGTTTCTGTGAATATGACCGAAATGGTAGCTTATGATTTTGCCCTTAGAGTCACTATAATCAATATTAACCTGAAGCTCATCATCAGCAAATGTAGTTTTATTTTGATATGCCGAAATAATTGCGCGAAGTTTGTCGCCTCTCGGAGTATCCCATCCGTTATCCTTAGAGGTGATTCCCATATGGCAGAGAATCATAGCCTCACCGTCGTATTCAGGAGGCAGAGCCTCGGTTGCAAGCCATTTTAGCTGATGCGCAGAATAGCCGTAATGAACATTTTCCTTTATCCACTCGGTAACATTACCCTCATCATCAAAAGGCATACGAACATCAAAGTTATCAAGGCAAACAAGACGGATATTCTTACCGTTTTTCTCTATATCATAGTAGTAATATTTAGACCATTTATATGTACTGTCATACACACAGTTTTCGGGGATATAGGGAGTCATAAAATGCTCTCTCCAGTATTTATCGCTGAAAGCGATTTCCTTATGAATCTCGCCACCCCAAGGGTAATAGATACGATGGAATGTACCGTCATCGTGGTTACCCATAAGAACGATAACATCTTTGCCGCTCTTTTTAAGAACATCAAGCTGACGGGTAATTTGACTTGCGGCTTTCTCACGGGCTCCCTCACAGGTTTCGTAGCCGTTAATGATATCGCCGCCGACACAGATAAAATCAATACTATCATTATTTTTGGCAATTTCTGCGATAGCTTCAAGCTGAGCGATAAGCTTTGCTTCTTTAAGCGCTACAACTTCATCACTTTCGTAAAAAGTCAGATGCCCCTCTTCATTTTCAAGAAGATAAGCGCCGTTATGCAGGTCAGCAATAAAGACATAACCTATATCTTCCGCTTTTGCTACCTTGAGCTTTTCACCTATCTCTTTAATATCATTGGTATAATCATATATTTTTGATCTATCCATAACGTTATCCCCTTTCAGCTTTATTATACCTTATCACTTATGCTACTCCAAGTCTTAATTTTAAAACAAACAAAGAATTACAGGTGCTATATATACTGCTAAAACAAAAACCGCAAATAGCATAGTAAATAACACTTTTGCCGTTTTTTCAAGCGGTTTTGAAAACTCGATTTTTTTGAAAATCAAAAGAGCAATTAAAAGAAGAACACCTACTACGGTAATACACATACCCGCGGCAAAGCCTTTAGGAATATAGGTTATTCTAAGTTTGCCTACAAGACCATTTGTATTAAAGGAAACGAAGCCTGTAAGAGCCTTTTTCGCCTCGACCTGTTCTCCATCTATACTAATCCTTATTCCCTCTTTATAGGGAATACCGACAAAAACATTTTGCGCTTTTGTTGAAGTAATTTCACCTTCAAGCCTTCCGCCGTTTTGTCTAAGATTTATTCCTTCTGCCGTAGCGCACACCCTGTCAAATTCGGTAACATCTATACCGAAAACGCCAAAGGATTTTGCAAAAATATCCTTGCTTACTTTTACGGTTATATCAACAACCGTATTTTCGAACTCACCAAGATAAACAAGACCGTTTGAGCTTTGGCTTGGGAAGTCCGATACAACAGTTTTATTACCCACATAAACCGATATCGCACCATTAAGCGGTTCAACAAGGTTATTCGAAAAGCCATTGTAACAATCAAAATAAAGGGCAGTAGACTCTTTTATATCAACAGTGTAGTGTATAAGCTCATTTTCGCGCAAAGCGCCGCCAAATCTGCTCTCAACATTCTCTTTAGAGTAATATTTTGTGACAAGATTCGTTTTTGTAACCCCCGCGAGAGCTTTATCGAGTGCTGTAAGTCGGTTACCCTTTAGAGTTTCGGGAAACTCAGAATCCGAAAACAGCGCTGTACGGAACACCTTGTTTTGAGTAAACGAATACTCGTCCTCGTCCTTTACCATAAAATATTTAATCCCAAGCAAAGCATCACTGAGCAAACTGCCGCCTGAGGAATTTATCTCCATCCAATAACCGCTATAGCCAAGCATTTTTGCCGCTTCCATAAATGAAGCCGAGTTAAGTGAAGTGTAGTGTCCGAAGGTGTTAAGTCCAAAACCGCCCAACTGATTGGCATCGGTGTACTTTTTATTTTGTTTTACAAAATAGAAGCTTTCATCATCAAGAGTGTCGACGGCAGTATAAATCTTCTTATAATTCTCATAGTCAAAGCTATCCTTTGTCGTAATCATATAAATGTGCATAGATGAAACACACTCACACAAAATCAAAAGTGACAGAGCCAGAGAAAAAACAGACTTGGAAACCTTTTGCCGTTTATAAGCAAATAGTATCACAAAATATACAATAATAGCCACGCTGAAAATACCGAGAATTTTTTCAAAGGAAGAGAAGTTACCCCACAGCGACGAGGTGTAGGCCGAAAGCGCTTTGATATTTTTGTTTGTATACCAAAGAATAAATCCACCGCAAAGAGCGCACAAGAAAACAGACGAAAGAGAAATTAGTGTGTTTCCTTTTTTTACAGACGGTATTTGCGATAGACATTCTGCACAGAGTTCTTCCATAAGAAGGACTGTGATGAAAGCAAAGCGGGCCGGAAAGGACATATAGTTACCTGTATGCCACATCATATTAATAGGTTCAACAACCAGAGGAATGATTAAAGCAAATATTATAACAAGCTTATCCTTATTTCCCTTAAAATTTCCGCCTACTATAGAAAACAGTATCACGCTGATAGAAAGCGCGCTGCAAAGTATTATGGGAACAGTGGTTTCAAAATGGCCCAAAAATGCCGAATTTATAAGACCGTCTATGACATTTTCGCCTCTCGCCGAGGAAAAATACTGTATAAGACACGGAAGCCACACCACAGCGGAAAGTAAAAGGGCGAGGACGGCAGAAATTCCAAGCTTTATATACGTATCAAAGTGGCATTTTTTGAAAACCGATTTTATTCCGAAAAATAAGATTATAAACAATATTACCATAAAGGAAATATAGTAATTTATAATAACGCACAAAGTAAGCGATACTGTTAGCGGAAGCATTTTACCCTTTTCTAAAAGAGAGTACATTCCAAGCAGTATAAACGGAAATAAAATCATTATATCAAGCCAGATTATGTTCTGATAGAAGAGCATACCGTAACCGCAAAAGGCATAGGATACGCCAAGCAGGGTTTTGAGAATGGTGCCAAGCTCTTCATATCTTTTTGAAAAAAAGTAGGCTGCAGCGGCCCCTGAAGCGGAAAGTTTCAGCATAACAAGAATGTTCATAAACTGCGGTATATTAAGTTTATCTACAAAAAGGGTAAGAAAATTAAAAGGAGACGCAAGAAAGAAAAAGAAAACTCCGTAAAAATCCATACCGCCCGCATGTGAAAAGTTTTGAAACAATCCTGTGCCTGACGATAATATATCCTTAAAGGTATTTATAAGAGGTATTGTTTGCTGACTCATATCGCACCAAGCAACAAGCCCCTCACCGAAGGGATAAAAGCCAAAAAAAGCGTACACAGATAAGAAAATAAATACACAAACAACCAAAGTAATGAGAACCGATCCGTATTTTTTCAGCATTTTATTCCCCCCTTTTTGTTTTTACATTTTATAAGCATTATAAAGCAAACATTTATAATAGTCAAATAAAAAAGACCTACCGAATACGGTAGGTCTTTAAAATTTTGATGATTATTTAATCATGCTTGCAACTTCGCTAGCGAAATCGTCTTCTTTCTTCTGGATGCCTTCGCCCTTTTCGTAACGAACGAAAGACTTAACCTTAACGGTGCCGCCAAGTTCCTTAGCAACACTGTCAACATACTTACCAACGGTGAGGTCACCGTCGATAACGTATTGCTGTTCGATAAGGCAGTTTTCCTTATAGAACTTGCCGATTTTACCTTCAACGATTTTGCCGAGAACTGCATCGGGCTTACCAGCCATTTTGGGGTCTTCCTTCATCTGAGCAACGAGGATAGCCTTTTCTTTTTCAAGGTCTTCTGCAGGAACAGAAGCCTGATCAAGATAACCGGGGTTCATAGCTGCAACCTGCATTGCAACGTTCTTACCCATAGCAACAAGAGCATCGCTCATATCGAGGTCGGTGTCGAGTTCAACGAGAACGCCGATTTTACCGCCAGCGTGAACATAAGATACAGCCTTACCTTCAATGCGAACGAAACGACGAATCTGAATGTTCTCACGGAACTTGAGGAAGATATCTTCCTTGTATTCGCCAACAGTCTTACCTTCAAAGGTAGAAGCAATAAGAGCATCAACATCTGCAGGGTTGTTAGCGATAACAGCCTTAGCGCAGAGATTTACGAATTCTTTGAATTCATCGTTACCTGCAACGAAGTCGGTTTCAGAGTTAACTTCGATAACTGCAGCAACTGAGCCTTCAACGAGAGCAACAACCTGTCCTTCTGCAGCAACACGGGAAGCCTTTTTAGCCTGAGATGCAAGACCCTTCTCACGAAGATAGTCTACAGCTGCTTCCATATTTCCATCGGTTTCTTTAAGAGCGTTTTTGCAGTCCATCATACCGCAACCGGTCTTTTCTCTTAAAGCCTGTACATCTTTAGCAGTAAATGCCATAGTAGTATTCCTCCTAAAAAGTATTAATTATTCAGCAGCTTCTTCGGCAGCTTCTTCAGCTACAACTTCTTCTGCTTCTTCTACTGCAGCAGAGCCCATTTCGCCCTGTTTAGCCTCGATAACAGCGTTAGCCATGGTTTCAGCAATAAGCTTAACAGCACGGATAGCGTCATCGTTTCCGGGGATAACAGCGTCGATTTCGTCGGGGTCGCAGTTGGTATCAACGATTGCGATAATCGGGATGTTTAATTTCTTTGCCTCAGCAACAGCGATACGCTCTTTGCGGGGGTCAACGATAAACATTGCAGCGGGGATTTTCTTCATATCCTTAACGCCGCCAAGGAACTTTTCGAGCTTTTCGAT
>JAZLEK010000038.1:0-10065 GCA_045615225.1 Acutalibacteraceae bacterium
TTTATCGGTTCTCCTCAGATGAACTTCATCGAGTCCAAGCTTCTTAAGGAAGGCAGCGACTTCTTTGTAGAGTTCGGTTCTGAAGATACTAAGACAAGAGCCGGTGTTAAGTATCAGGTTAAGCTTCCTGCAGATAAGAACAAGAATGATTGTCTTGCTGCTTATGTTGATAAGGAAGTTATTATGGGTATCCGTCCTGAGCATGTTCACAATGAGGAAGACCTCATTGCAGCTAACCCCGACGGTATTGTTGAGGCTGATGTTGAAGTTACCGAGCTTATGGGTGCTGAAACCTATCTTTATATGAACTGCGAAGAACAGTCCATCAACGCTCGCGTAGAACCCACCAATACCGCAAAACCCGGCGACAGAATCAAGATTACTCTTGAGCCCGGCAAGATTCACCTCTTCGACAAAGAAACAGAGGTTACAATCTGCAACTAATTTAATTACTAAACATCCTACGAAATTTCGTAGGATGTTTTTTCATTAACAACAAATCTGTTAATCATTTGTAACTTTTTTGACTTTTTCTCTTGAAAAAAATGTTTATTTATTGTACAATAACAGTGTATGGTTTAGTATATATAATAATACTTACAATAGAAGGGATGACCTTATATGGCAAATCGTTTATTTCAGAGTGTAATTCACCAATTAAAAGACGCAATCGACCGCACAATCGGTGTTATTGACCAAAGCGGAACGGTTATTGCTTGCAATGAACTTGGAAAAATCGGTGAAAATGTTAACATCGATTTTATGAACGCCTCTGTGTCCGATACTTTTTCTTTCGGCAATCACACCTACAAGGCCATTGATTCCACTCAGGTTGGAGAATACTATGTTTTTGTAGGCGGAGTAGACCCTATTGCTGAAAAAAATTGTGTCGTTCTTGCTATTTCTTTTTCAAATATTAAGCATTATTACGATGAAAAATATGACCGTGGCAACTTCGTTAAAAACGTTATTCTTGACAACATACTTCCCGGTGATATCTACTTAAAATCTAGAGAACTTCACTTCAATACCGACGTTTCGCGTACTGTACTTCTCATTCGTTCCCTTGAACCTACAGACGTAGTTGCTTTCGAAGTTATTCAGAATCTTTTTCCCGACAAATCAAAAGACTTTGTTATCAGCATAAACGAAACCGACATTGCTCTTGTTAAAGAAACCTCAAAAGACATAGAAGCTCGCGATATTGAAAAGCTCGCTCTTTCAATTGCCGATACACTGTCGGGTGAATTCTACACCCCTGTTTCAATCGGTATAGGTACACCGGTAGAAAGCATTAAAGAACTTGCAAAATCCTTCAAAGAGGCTCAGGCATCTCTTGAGGTAGGCAAGGTGTTCGATACAGATAAGACCATTGTCAGCTATGGCAACCTCGGTATTGCGCGTCTTATCTATCAGCTTCCCACAACCCTTTGCGAATCGTTCCTTCGCGAAGTGTTCAAGCGCGGTTCTATCCAAAGTCTCGACCAGGAAACCCTTTTCACTATTCAAAAGTTCTTTGAAAACAATCTTAATGTTTCCGAAACTTCAAGAAAACTCTTTGTTCACAGAAACACACTTGTTTACAGACTTGAAAAAATCAAGAGAATCACAGGCTTAGACCTTCGCGAATTTGACCACGCAATTGTCTTTAAAATTGCGCTTATGGTTAACAAGTATTTACAATCAAATCCCGTTAAATACTAATTTATTTGAAAGGATGAATAGTTATTAACTCTGCAGAAGTAAGTACCCAACAAAAACCAATTATTGAGTTTAAAGGGGTATCAAAAACCTATAAAACAGGTACTCATGCTCTTAAAGATGTTAATATTAGAATAAACCCGGGCGAATTTGTTTTCGTTGTCGGTGCTTCGGGTGCGGGCAAATCCACCTTTATGAAACTTATTGTAAGGGAAGAAAAAGCCAACACAGGAACCCTTCTCGTGAATGGCTATAACCTTATGAAAATAAGAAATCGCCAAATTCCCTATTTGCGCAGAACCATGGGCATAGTTTTTCAGGACTTCCGTCTTATTCCTACAATGTCTGTTTTTGAAAACGTTGCTTTTGCAATGCACGTTGTAGGCGCTGACCGCAGAAAAATCAGAAAAGATGTTTCTGCAGTGCTTAGTATGGTGGGTCTTGGCAATAAAGCCCGTTCAATGCCTAATCAGCTTTCGGGCGGCGAACAACAGCGAGTGGGTCTTGCGCGCGCTTTAGTCAACAAACCAAGCCTCATTATTGCGGACGAGCCTACAGGTAATGTTGACCCAAATCTTTCCTACGACATTGTATCTAAGCTCACCGAAATCAACAAACAGGGAACAACCGTGCTGATGGTAACCCACGATCACAATCTTGTTCGTGATTTCCAACACCGTGTAATTATGCTCGAAGAAGGCAGAATAGTTGCCGATAATGCAGCCGGAGGTGGAAATATATGAAACTGAGAAGTGTTACCTATCTTTCCAAAGAAGGCGTAAAAAACCTTTGGGCAAACCGACTTATGACAATCGCTTCTGTCGGTGTCCTTATGGCATGTATGGTGCTTATCGGTCTTGCTGTTCTTATTTCTATGAACATTACAAGAGCAATAGGAACCCTTGAACAGCAAAACGTAATAATGGCATACTTCAACGATAAAAACTCGGTGCTTTACGGAAATGCTTCTGATGATTATGACGCCGCTTTAAATAACAGCTCTTCCGAAACAACTTCGGGCGACGCCTCATCTTCGGCAGACTATACAGGAAATAAAATACCTGACAATGCTTACCTTATTCATAATGAAGAAGAAGCTTTAGCTCTTTGTGATGAGCTTGCAAAAATCGATAATGTTTTAAACGTTGAATATATTTCAAGCGACAAAGGCCTTGAAAGCATTAAAGAAGGACTTTTGGATGGCAAAGAAGAATACTTTGAATTTTTAGACGATGACCACGGCAATCCGTTATCCGATGCCGCAAAAATCACTCTCAAGGACATGTCTAAATTCAACGAAACCCTTAAAGCCATTAAAAATACAAAGGGAGTTGATTCGGTTCAGTCACAATCCGACCTTGCCGATAAAATCAACGCTCTTAAAGACGGAATTGGTATTGCGGGTGTTTGGATAATTGCAATTCTGCTCATTATCTCGCTTGTTATTGTTTCAAACACGATTCGCGTTACAATGTATAGCCGCAAGCTCGAAATCAGCATTATGAAGGCTGTAGGCGCGACAAATTCGTTTGTACGGTTACCCTTTGTTGTTGAAGGAGTTGCTATTGGTATAATTTCTGCGGCAATCTCAACAGGAATACTTTATTTCTGTTATCGCGTTGCAATGGAGTCCATTGGCAATGCGCTTGGAATGATGAATACAATTCAGTTTATAGATGTTTTACCGTTAATAATTGCAATATTCCTTGCAATAGGAGTTTTGTCGGGCATTGTCGGCAGTGTAATTATGATAAGTAAATATCTTAAAAAAGAGGGAAGCGAGTTCACCGCTATTTAATGTTTGCTTTGCGGCAAATTTATTTCTACGGAGGAACAATTTTTGAAATTTCAAAGAATAATAGCTGTTATTTTGTGCTGTGTTATGTTTATAGGCTCATCATCTTTACCTGCAAGCGCAAGAACTGCAAGTGAAATAAAACAGCAAATAGATAAGCTTGAAAAAGAAGAAAAAGAACTTGAAAAAGAACTTAATGAGCTTAAAAAAGATAAAAAAGAGCAACAAAATCTAAAAAACAAATTAGATGCGAAAATTGCCAATCTACAAAAACAAATAGACGTTTGTAACGAAAGAATCGAAACAAATAATAAAACCATTGCTAAAAACGAAGCAGAAATTGCCACGCAAGAGGCAGCGATGGAAAAGGTTATTTTCGAATTTAAGAGAAGAATACGCGCAATTCATATGAGCGGAAGTATCGCAGGCGGACTTGAAGTTCTTCTCGGCGCAGAAGATTTTGCTGACTTTATTGCCCTTTCTCAGCTCACCCAAAATGTTTCTAAAAGAGACAAGAAAATGGTCGAAGAGATAGTTGGCGAACTTGAAAAAATACAGAAAAAGATTAAAGAAAACGAAGAGCTAATTAAAGAACAGGAACAGATTAAAGTCACCCTGACTCAAAAACAAAATCAGCTTGATAAGGAATCTTCTGAAATACTCGATATTATTAAAGATATTCAGTCCGACCAAAACGCAGTAAACAGTCAGCTTTATCAGACTGAACAACAAATTAAACAAGCCGAAGAAGAGCTTGAAGCCATTCTTCAGGAAAGTAACAACGAAGGTATAGACGTTCCCTTTAACAGTCAGTTTGTTTGGCCTTGTCCCGGATACACCAATATTACCTCGGGCTTTGGCTACCGTTGGGGCAAGCTTCATAAAGGTCTTGATATTGCTCAAGCGGGAATTTCTGGCAAAAAGGTGGTTGCGGCAGCGTCGGGAACCGTTACTATCGGTTGCAGCACCTGTACACACAACTACGGAAAATATAAAAACGGTAAGGTATACAGCTGCGGCTGCGGTTATGGTTATGGCAACTATGTTATTATCGACCACGGTGTATCGGGCGGAAAATACTATCGTACAGTATATGCCCACTTAAAACCCGGCAGTATAACCGTAAGCACAGGACAAAAGGTAAATCAGGGCCAAAAAATCGGAGAAGTCGGAACAACGGGTAACTCATCAGGATATCATCTCCATTTTGAGATAAGAGAAGGCTCAAGCAGCAAAAACTTAAATCCTGTTAACCCCAAAAATTTCTTTTAAGTTATTATGAAAGCTCTGAAAACCGAAACAAATAAACAGAATAAAAAAATACTCTTAACCGCAGTAATCACTGCGGTTATAACCCTATTTATATCAATTATTATTTTTTATCTCTTGTTTTTTCTTGACGGAAGATATTTAAAACTCGAACAGCTCGATTATTTTGTTGAAAACTATTTCTATGGCGAAATAGACACAAATAAAATTAACGATTTAATTGTAAAAGGATATATTTCGGGTCTTGACGATAAATATGCAAATTACTATAGCGTAGAAGATACCGAACAAAGAGATAACAGTCTTTCGGGCAAAGGACAGGGTATCGGGATGATTGTTGCCAAGCATCCTGATAATGAAAATATTTATGTAAAGAATGTTTACGAAAAGGGTCCCGCCTTTGAAGCGGGGATTAGAGCAGGTGACTGTATTTTTGCCGTTGACGGCAAAAAGGTTGCAGATATGGGTTATAGCGAGGCGGTAGATTTTATGCTTCGCGATATTGGGAATAAAATTATTCTCGATATTTCAAGAGAAGATAAAATTTTCAAAGCCGAGGTTACCTGTACCAAGTTTGCCGAACAAACGGTTTTTTCTAAAATGATAGATAATAAATACGGATATATCGAAATAACCGCTTTTAACCGAGAAACGACGCTTCAGTTCGAAAATGCTGTTAATCAGCTTGAAGCAAGCGGGGCTAAGGCGCTAATATTCGATTTGCGGGGTAATGGCGGCGGCACGGTTGATGCGGTGTGCGAAATGGTTGATTTTATCTGCCCTGAAGGAACAGTTATGACGGTAAAATATTCAAACGGAAAAACCGAAGTTATCGGCGAATCTGATAAAGAAGAAATAAATCTTCCGATGGCGGTGTTAACCGATGGCGATACTGCAAGCGCATCAGAACTTTTCACCGCTTCGGTAAAAGATTTCGGCAAAGGAATCTCTGTGGGCTCTAAAACCTACGGCAAGGGTGTTATGCAGACAACCTACCATTTTACCGACGGCTCAAGCGTTGTCTTTACGGTTGCCGAATTTTTACCCCATAGCGCAGAGTCCTTCAATTTAAAGGGTATCGAGCCCGATATCGAGGTTGCGCTTACAGAGGAAGAAATCAAATATCAGCACATTATAACCGAAGAAAATGATTCTGTTATTCTGGCTGCAATAGGGTATTTAGATGAGCAATAATATAAAAAATCTGGTTTTCAGATATGTGCTTTGGGCGCTTGTTTTGGCTGTGATGCTTTTCATTTTCTCACACTCGGCTAAGAACGCCGAGCAGTCATCAAAAACTTCGGGCGAGGTCGTCAAAACAGTGCTTAGCGTTGTGGTCAAGGACTTTAATGCCTTACCCGAAGCAGAGCAACAAAAAGCAGTAGACAGTCTGCAGTTCATTGCAAGAAAATCTGCCCATTTCAGCGTATATTCAGCGCTCGGTTTTCTTTGCTTTCTTGCAATGAATACATATAGTGTAAAACTAAAAACTAAGTTTTTCTCAGCCCTTACTATTTCTTTGCTTTATGCAATATCAGATGAAATTCATCAGCTTTTTGTACCTGGCAGAGCGGGTCAGATAAGAGATGTTTTTATAGATTTTTCAGGTGCCTTTGTAGGAACACTTCTTGCGTTGGCGCTTGTCATAATTATAGGAAAAATAATAATGAGAAAAAAGGGGATTACTAATGAAAACCAAAGAGCTTATTAATAAGATGGTTGAACTTATTGACGCTATCAATTCTCTTGAAAATCAGCTTAACGAAGTGAAAAAAGATAACGCTGAAATAAGAGCAAAGCTTACCGAAGTTGAAGCAAAATTGCAAAATCAACCCCCTGTTTTCGAAGAAAACGCTTCTGTGGCACAGGAGGGCTTCAAAATATATGAAAATATTGCCGATTTACAGGCGGAAACCGTCCAGGAAGCGGTAAATATTCCCGTTAATGTTGTGCCTTTGGAAGATAATATACTTGAATATGGTTCTGTTACTATAGGTAAGGTTGTTCAGGAATCTATAAAGTATGCAAATTTAATTTCGGCATCAGCAGGCGAAAACAAAAAAGAGGTTTTAAATCTGATAATGGGTAAGGCCGAGGTAGTAAAATCAGAAATTTTCACAATAACAGACGGCGACCTTTCCCCTGAAGTTAAAAAAGAGCTGATAGATACACAGCTTAATGAGGCAACAGATTATTTTAAAAGCGCTTATGCTCAATTGGTACAGTAGGAGAAGATTATGGATAAAATGAAACAGGCTTCGGAAGAATATTTTTTCAGGTCGCTTTTAAGCTTTGAAAATTTAGATGAAGCAAAAACTTTTTTCAAAATATTTTGCACCGATAAGGAAACTCAGCTTATAGCCCAAAGACTTTATGTGGCAAAGCTTCTTTCCGAAAACAAGGTTTATACAGAAATTGTCCAAAAAACAGGCGCAAGCAGCGCAACAATCAGCCGTGTGAAACGCGCAATGGAAATAGACCGCGAATTTTTTGAAAAACTTCTTGGTAAATTGAATGGGTAATTATAACAATTTTTCCCACTTTTACGATATTTTCACATACGACGTAGATTATAAAAAACGCGCCGATTATATAATGGAGATTTTCGAAAAATGGGATAAGAAACCAACCCTGTTACTCGATTTTGCCTGTGGCACAGGTAATTTCTCAGCACTCTTTGCCGAAAAAGGAATAGATGTAATAGGTGTCGATAGCTCTGAGGGTATGCTTGCCGTAGCGATGGATAAAAACGCAAAGCTAAAAAATAAAGTGCTTTATCTTAACCAAACGGGTAGCGACCTTGACCTTTTTGGCACGGTAGACGGCGCTGTTTGCTGTCTCGACAGTCTTAATCATATATGCAATAAGGAAGAATTAGAAGAAACTTTGTCTAAAGTCTCTCTGTTTTTAGAACAGGACAGACTTTTTGTTTTTGATATGAATACCCTTTATAAGCATCAAAAGGTGCTTAAAGGCAGTTCTTACAGAGTTAAGAAAAAGGGTATAGAATGTTTTTGGAAAAACACTCTGCTTAGCGATGGTGTCACGGTCGAGGTAGAGCTTAATTTTACCTATAAGACAGGATTTTTCAGAAAAGAAATGGTTACCGAAATTATAAGAGAAAAAGCCTATACAAGCGAAGAAATAGCCGAAATGTTGGAAAATGCAGGTTTAAAGCTTGAGGCTGTCTACGGTGAAAACACCTTCGAAAGTCCAAAAGAAAACAGTCAGCGCAACATATATATAGCAAGAAAGGTATAACAATGGGAAAACTTATTAGATGCATTACTTCTTGCGGTGAGGTAATGGCTACCGCAGTAGATACAACCGATATTGTAAACAGAGCAGAACAAATCCATAAAACATCTGCCGTGGTTACTGCCGCTCTTGGCAGACTTCTTACGGCCGGCTCTATGATGGGTAATATGCTTAAAGGTAAGGACGACTCCATAACTCTTCGTGTAAACGGCGACGGTCCTACGGGCTCTTTGATTGTCGTATCTGATTTTAACGGTGATGTCCGCGGATATGTTCAAAACCCTGTCGTAGAGCTTCCTCTTAACGCTAAAGGAAAGCTCGACGTAGGCGGAGCTGTTGGTCAAAACGGTCTTTTATATGTTCTTAAGGATTTAGGTCTTAAAGAGCCTTTCTCGGGCTCCGTACCCCTCGTTTCGGGAGAAATTGCAGAGGATATTACTTCATATTATGCCCTTAGCGAACAAATTCCAACTGTTTGTGCTTTAGGTGTGCTTGTTAATCCTGATTTATCGGTTAAATCGGCAGGCGGATATATTATTCAGCTTCTTCCTGCTGCAAGTGATGCAACCATTGATAAGCTTGAAAAGAGCATTATGGAAATGAAGTCGGTCACAACCATGCTCTCTTCAGGTATGACCCCCGAAGAAATTATAAAAACTGCTCTCAAAGAATTTGAGGTTGAGGTTCTTTATACCCAAGATATCGAATATAAATGTAATTGTAGTAAGGAAAGAGTAAGCAAGGCGCTAATCAGTCTTGGTAAAGAGGAACTCGCAGAAATGGCAAAGGAAAACGGTGAAACCGAAATCAGTTGTCACTTCTGTGATAAGGTCTATAAATTCTCAAGCAGCGAGCTTAAAAAATTAATTTAAAAAAATTTAAAAAAAGTAAAAAAAGTTGTTGACAAACGGGCCTTGTTGTGTTAGTATAATATCTGCCGCTGGAAATTATCAATATTGACGCGAGCAGAAAATGGGGGTATAGCTCAGCTGGAAGAGCATCTGCCTTACAAGCAGAGGGTCACAGGTTCGAGCCCTGTTGTCCCCACCATTTGGCCTGGTAGTTCAGCTGGTTAGAACGCTAGCCTGTCACGCTAGAGGTCGTGGGTTCGAGCCCCATCCAGGTCGCCATTTTTGCCTCTGTAGCTCAGTTGGTAGAGCAGAGGACTGAAAATCCTCGTGTCATTGGTTCGATTCCGATCGGAGGCACCATTTATGCGGATTTAGCTCATCTGGTAGAGCGCCACCTTGCCAAGGTGGAGGTAGCGAGTTCGAGCCTCGTAATCCGCTCCAACAAAAAGGACGCTTAAAACTCCTTAAGCGTCCTTTAATTAACTAAATAAGGCACCATAGCCAAGTGGTAAGGCAGAGGTCTGCAAAACCTTTATGCCCCGGTTCAAATCCGGGTGGTGCCTCCAAAAAATAAAGACCATCGAAAGATGGTCTTTATTTTTTGTGTTTGTGTCCGCAAGGACACAACATCGTTTGCGAGTCTACTCGCGAGATCATTTATCCGAAGGATAACATCATTCCGCTTGCGGACACAAAACGATGTTACGGCAAAAGCCGTAAACGATGTTGCCTTCGGCAAACAGTGTTGTGCTTCGCACAAACGATGTGGACTGACGCCCAACGGTGTTGCACTTCGTGCAAGCGGACTTGCACCTCCACCGCTTTTATGCTATAATACACTTAAAGGTCGGTGATAATATGGATAAAAAAGTCATTTTGATTTCAATTGACGGTATGAGACCTGACGGACTTAAGATTTGCGGAAATCCGTATGTTAATGAACTTGAAAAATTATGCAGTTATACTTACAATGCCAGTTCAATGAATCCGTCAGTAACATTTCCGTGCCATTTTTCTATGACGCACTCTGTGACTCCTCAACGACACGGTATTCTTACTAACACTTACGTGCCACAGGTTCGCCCCGTAACCGGTATCTTTGAAAAAATCAGAGCTGCGGGGGGCGTTTCTGCTATGTTTTACGGCTGGGAGCCTCTTAGAGATATAGCTTCTCCCGGCTCATTGAAATTT
>JAZLEK010000039.1:0-2894 GCA_045615225.1 Acutalibacteraceae bacterium
ATTATCCTTCGAATTTCACTTACGGAGCTTTTGGAGACCGAGTGCGCCACCGCCGTTTTTGACGAGCCCTTCGCATTTCTTGACGAGGACACCGAAAAGAAGCTGATGGAAAAGCTCCTGGCATCCAAATCCGTTCAAACCTTCATCTGCACCTCACGCAAATTTTCCGAGGACGAGGAAGGAATTAACGTTGTGAATATTGACCTGTAAAAAAAATAAATTATATGATTGTATGGCGGGGGCAAACCAAAATACAAGCAATAGCAAGAATGAACAGAATTTCTTTGAAATTCTGAAGGGTAATGTAAAGATGTTCGCATATAGGTGGAGCATTACCCGCTCCCGCCGTGGAGGAATGTACAAGCCTCACGGACCGTCGTCAGACGGTGGAGGGATACAGATTTTGAAACGGGCGATTCGTGAATCGCCCCTACAACTTAAAAAGGACTGAGTTATTCACTCAGTCCTTTTTATTATCCTCCAAGGTATGCCTTCTTAACCATTTCACTGTTGGCAAGCTCCTCACCTGTGCCCGTGAGAACTATTCTGCCGTTCTCAAGAACGTAAGCACGGTCGGAAATCGCAAGGGATTTTCCTGCATTCTGCTCAACAAGAAGTATGGTTGTGCCGTCCTTGTTGATGTCCTTGATAATTTCAAAAACCTGGTCAACAAGCAAGGGAGAAAGACCCATTGAAGGCTCGTCAAGCATTAAGAGCTTGGGGTGGGACATTAAGGCGCGTCCCATTGCGAGCATTTGCTGTTCGCCGCCCGAAAGAGTTCCTGCAATTTGGTTTCTTCTTTCCTTAAGACGAGGGAAGCGGTCGTAAATTTTTTCGATATCTTCCTTAAAATCGTTATTTTTTCCCTGAGAATAGGCGCCCATCATAAGATTTTCGTAAACTGTGAGTTCCTGGAAAATTCTTCTTCCTTCGGGAACCTGACTCATACCGAGATGAACGATTTTGTGGCAAGGCATTTTTGTAATATCGTGTCCGTCATAGATAACCGAGCCTGCGCGGGCAGGGATAAGGCCGATTACAGACTGCATTGTGGTGGTTTTACCCGCGCCGTTTGCGCCGATTAGGGTAACGATTTCACCTTCGTTAACCTCGAAGCTTATTCCTTTAAGGGCGTTGATAACGCCATAGTAAACTTCTAAATCTTTTACTTCAAGTAAAGCCATAGCGTTATCCTCCTATATATGCTTTAATAACCTCGGGGTCGTTAAGGGCGACCTCGGGTGTGCCTTGGGCGAGAACTGTACCGAAGTTTAAAACGGTAATTTCATCGCAAAGGCCCGAAACAAACTTCATATCGTGTTCGATAAGAAGAATTGTAACATTATATTCGTCGCGAATACGGCGAACGATGGACATAAGGTCTGCGGTTTCGTTGGGGTTCATGCCTGCCGCAGGCTCATCAAGACAAAGAAGCTTTGGGTTTGTGGCAAGAGCGCGCGCAATTTCAAGCTTTCTTTGTTTACCGTAAGGCAGATTACAGGAAAGGTTGTTCCTTTCGTCTTCAAGCCCTACGATTCGAAGTATTTCCTTAGCGCGTTCGCGCATTGCTTTTTCGGTTTTGAAGTGGCGAGGTAAGCGGAAAATACTGTCAACAAGAGAGCATTTAAATTCAGGCTGATTATGAAGACCTACAAGAACGTTACGAATAACCGACATATTGTTGAAAAGACGGATGTTCTGGAAGGTACGGGCAATACCCTTGTGGTTAATTGCCTCTTGTCCCTTGCCTGTTAAATCTTCACCGTCTAAAAAGAATTTTCCTGTTGTGGGCTTATAAACACCCGTTATCATATTGAAAACGGTGGTTTTTCCGGCGCCGTTGGGGCCAACAAGACCGTAAAGCTGTTTTTCCTTGATTTCGAGGTCGAGATTCTGAACAGCCTTAAGTCCGCCGAAGGATATACCTAAATTTTCGGTTTTTAAAACTACTTTACTCATTATTTATCCCCCTTTTCTGCTTTATCGGGAGTGTAGGGAGAATTTACCTGAACATCTACCGACAACACCTCGTCCATTTGAATCTTGGTGGGTACGCGGTCCCACTTAGCTTCGTCATCACGGAATTTTGAGGGGTCGTTTTTATGTTTGATAAACTTAGCCAAAAGATTTTTAAAGTTGTATTTTTCGCGGAAGGCTTTAAGACCGGGCGCATTGTTATAGATAACAATTACAATAAGTATTGCCGCATAGACAAGGTCCTGAAGTACGGCAAGTTCACCTGTAAGCACCGTTTGAAGCTTGATATCGAGGAAGGTGATAAGAGCAGCCGCAATAATAGAGCCGTTAATATTACCCATACCGCCGAGTACAACCATAACGAGAATTTCAATTGAATAGTTGTAGTTGAACTTCTGGCTTTGTACTGTATAGTTGGAAGATGCCATAAGTACGCCTGCAACACCTGCAAAGAAGGCAGAAATTGCAAAAACGGCAAGCTTATATTTTGTAACGTTAATACCTGTTGCTCTTGCGGCAATTTCGTTATCGCGGATAGCGGTAATTGCGCGGCCATGCTTTGAGCGAATGAGGTTTTGTGTTACGGCAAGGCAAATAAGCACAATAATCAGAGCAATTATGAAAAGATAATCTCTGTCAATTCTGACAGTGGGCATACCGAGTGCGCCGCCGAAGGTTTCTTCGCTTGTGTTCATAAAGATTGACCAAACAATTTCACCAAAAGCGAGTGTTACAATTGCAAGGTAGTCACCACGAAGTCTAAGGGCAGGAAGACCAATTATAAATCCAAAAATAGCAGCGACTAATCCACCCACAATCATACTTATAATAATTACCATTGCTGGATTATTAATAACAGGGTGCAAGCAATTTGAAATATAACAACCTAGATAAGCACCAACACACATAAAACCTGC
>JAZLEK010000040.1:0-7350 GCA_045615225.1 Acutalibacteraceae bacterium
TCAACATACTGTCCATACTTTAGTGCAGTTGCTGCTGCACGTTCTTCTTTAGTGTCGTGAGCGAAGTTTGAAACTAACTGTCGGCTCCTATACTCTGCATAGCAAGTCAGGCCGGGCAAAACAACTGCCTTTGATACTCCGAGATTATTACGGTATTCGTTTATATATTCGGCAATTAGCCGAGCAATTTCCGCCGTTTCTTTTTCTGTTGCATATGTTATTGGCGGTATAAAAGATTCCGTGTTTTCCGAAGAAGACATCACCGATGAATTTTGAACAGTTTCGCTTGAAGCAGATTCTTGAATTTCATAGGTGCTCTCAGCACTTGATAAGCAGTTTTCGGTCTTTTCACTCGAAACAGTAATGTTGCTGCTTGAAGGTTCACTTGAGGTATCAGCGGAATCTTCTGTTTCACTGCTTACACACTCAAATGAAGAATTGTGGGCAGAAGAGCTTTGTGAGGATATTACTGTTTCATCACTACAGCCAGAAAGCGTTAAAAGTATTACTGAACAAAGCAATAAGGATAATTTTTTAGTCATAATTTTGCCTCCGAATTAATAATTGTTTTGTAATTTAATACGCATTATGACCGTATTATTTCAACAATTACAAATTCTGCTTAATTATTCGGGTTATTATCCCAAGGGCTACTCCCTTGTCTTTGTCAAGAGAAGTTACTGCAAAAGATACATCATCTTTTTTGCCCGGCATACGCCTGTCAAGGCATGAGTGGGCAATGGCGTTAACACCGTTATTGAGTCTTATATACACAACTCCCTTGTGGGTATCGGTAACCCTTCCGGCATATTTACCCTGAACCTTACAGAGTTCAAGGTTCGCAACACGGTTATCTGTAACGCTTCGTGCATCGGCATAAACATATAAGTCTTTAATGCTGCTTCGTCTGACCTCTTTTATGCGAACAAGTATTTCATCCCCGATAGAGAAGCGTTCTCTTGCATCGCCGATCCAATCCCAAGACAAATCCTTTACGGGCATAGCACAGTCAACACCGAATATTTCAACCCTTATTGCTTTTTCTGCTACTGCAATAACCCTGGCCTGAACTATGCGGTCTTCATAAATACGGAACATACCGTTTTTATCGGTCTCCATATAGAAGGTCTGGCGCTTTTTATACATAGCCTCGCTTCTGCTGGCAACAATGCTTCGGGATTTTGAATCAATACCTTTAATAACAAAATCTATCGTTGCACCGAGCATTGAATTCATAAGCTTTAGGTATGTTGTAACCGCAGCCTTATACTCATCGCCGTGCAGGTTCGTTGGAAAATCAAAGAACATCTCTTTAAGAGGTATAACGATACGAAATCCGTTGTATTCTGCAACGGCATAATACTGTGCGGCTTCATTTCTCTCTATACCGCTCAAGGTTCCCGTTACGATTCTCCTTGTTTTATAAGCGTTTAGTATTTCGTGCCAAGCAATATCTGCCGCAGTTTCTTCGGTAGAAACTCTCGCATTGGCATCAATAGTAAGGATTTTATCTGCCACTTCGGCAGACACTTTTATTTCGTTTGTTTCGGTGGGTGGCGTCGTTGCAGAGTCTTCCTGTTCATTGTCGGGCAACTTCTCGGCAGGCTCGCTTTCGGTCTTTTTTCTCGACCTGCGTTTTGGCTTTTCGGCTGCCTCGATTTCAGAAGCTTCGCCTTCATTTTGCACCTCCTCTTCGGTAGTGATAAGGTCTTTTTCTTCAGGTTTCTTTTTAGCTGGCATAATTTAAGCCTCCTTTTGTTTTTATTCAGACATAATAACGTCTTTATCAATTGGTATCATTTCGGTAGCATTAACTACCTGTTTTTTCTTTCTTCCCGGCTTCTTTTTCTGTGTGGGAATCTCACCACCAAATGTTTTAGGCGGTAATTTGCTCCATTCGGGTATATGCGCTGATGCCTTACAAGAAATGAGTTTTTCATATTCCGGGTGTTTGGTATAATCGCATTTATCAACCTTTAAAAGCTTCTTGCCTCGTATAATTACCAGAGCCTTTTCTATCGGCAGTCTTAAGACCTCATCGGGAGTCAGCAGTTTTCTTTTGCCGACGCCGCTGGTTTCTCTATACTGAGGTGTATAGTTCGTTATGCGCCAAGTACCTAATTGCTTCGCCTTACTTTCAACATGCACGCTGACCTCGCCCGAACGGTCGCTTATGTATTTAGCGGTCAGTTCATCTACACAACCCAAGAACAGCTGCACATCACTGTTACCCAGTATTTCTTGCCATTGGTTAAGCGGGTAACGGTTTTGAAGTCCTGCAAGATTTTGAAATACACAGCTCATGCTTATATTTCTTGAACGGATAACACTAATCTTTCGGCTAAGGTCCGGAATAACACCGCAAGCGGTTAGTTCCTCTCCGAGAACATGGACGGGTGTAGGCAGCCTTCCTCCGGGACAGTTTTTATCCGCATATCTTACAAGCTTTATGAAGCAAAAAGACAAGAACAGCGAGGATAGAAAATCAAAGGTGCTGTCCTGATCACTTGTTATACAAAAATATGCGCAAGGCTGTTTACCGGGAAGTTCAAGGTCAATTTCATCAAATGCCGTCATATTACAAATCTTTTTCATTTGAAATACCTGCAGTCTTGAGCCGAGGCCTATTATTACCCCCGTTCTTACCGTATCGGAAGCTTGGCGGTAAATTGAAAAGGGTGCCTTCGCCGGATGTGAGCTTGGGAGCATATCAAACAGACTGTTAAGTTCCTTATCCGAACTTAAAGTCAGCAATTTATATACCTCGCCAATGTTTTTTCTTTCGGGCGGATAGCCCTGCTCAACATAAAGAACAAGTGCTTTCAGTAAATTCATTTCGGCGCTGTCCCAAAAGTGGTCGCCGCGCTCCGAACCCGTATTCTTTATGATTACATCGCTGAAAAGCTGAGCCATAAGCTCATCGCCCTCAATTTCCGCAAGGCAGTTCCACGAGTCTGAATTCTCGGGGCTTACAAGATTAAATACCCGAACAGTGTAGTTTTTTCTTCGCAGATATTCGCTTGTTTTTTCATAGAGTTCGGATTTGGGGTCACAAATGATAAGTGATTCTCCGCCGGCCACAGCCTGCAATATGCGGTTGACGCAAAACGCTCTTGTTTTCATAGAGCCCGAAGCACCGTAAACAGCGATATTTTTATTAAGTCTGCTTTCCTTCGGAACGCAAACATATTTCCCATCATAAAGACCGAGCACGGTGCCGCTATGATGTTTTAAATCTCCTGTTAGGTCAAGGACATCTTTAATTTCTTTTTTATCCATATACCCTGCGGTACCATAAGTGCCTTTATTTGAGTAAACAAAGTTACGTTCTTTATCGAGTTCTCCGGCATCGCCTATACCCATTCGCATTATCATAAAAATAAGCAGGCCCAAGGCAATAACAATGATACCTATACCCATAATTCCGTAGGGCATAGAAAAAGCCGCCTTTAAACAATCTATAATTGCAAAGGTCGGCATACTTGGTCCCGCGGTTTTACCCGGAGTACCACCCGCACTGCTCCAAACTTGATAGTTCCTTATGAACTGTGCAATATATCCGCCACCGTATATAAGGGAACATAAGATGGGAACAGCGCAGATAATCCATAATATTTTTTTATTTTTCAAAAAAGCTCCTTTCCCATTTGTCAAAGCTTATGGTTTTAAAACTGATATGCTCACAGCAATAACGCTTCAGTACTTCTTTTTGAAAATCAAAGCAGATTACGATACCGTTTTTCTTTCCTAAAGTAAGGGCAGTATTAAATCTTTTTATGCGTGGCAAATCACAGTAAAAACCAAACAGGACGGGAGTTCCGTCCTGTTCAAATGCATCATGTTCTATTGTAAGTCCGTTGTCCTTTGCTTTAAGATCAGACATTAAAATACTTTTAAGCCTTGCATCAAGCACAGGATTACAAAGTACAGAAAGTATTCTTTCGCCTTTATAGTCGTTAGTGAGAAAATAAAAGTTCTCATAATTACCGTCAAGCAAAAAGTACTGTTTTCCGTCTTCACCTATAAGTATTTCATAGCACAATTCCATATTGTCGGCAAGAAGCAACCCCTTAATATCTTCACCCGAATACTCAGGAAGTCTTTCCCTGCAAATCACAGTTTTCATAAGCGCCTTTGTCCGCATTTCAGATTTATAATCCCATCTCATAAGAGCATTGCCGAGGTTATATACTACGAGTATGTCCTGTGGGGTTAAAAGTACACCTACCGAACGGGCACCTTTAATCTTCACGAAGGATGTTCCTATTTCCTTAATTTCACGGGAGTTATAAAAGGCCGGGAATGTAATCTCTAAGTCATCGTCCCCATCAAAGCATGGTGAAAATACATCAGGCTTCTCATCACGGAAAACAGTTATATTTGCATTTTGAATCGTAACCGTAGCCTCTGCAATACGGTGCAGCCGCTGACGTCGGGATAAGTCGCCCTTAATATGATTTGTGTCGGAGTTTCCCGTAAGGAAAAACTCAAATCTTTCGGGACTTGCCCGAAGGAGCATTTGTTTTGCAGTATGAGTAAGCCTGAGTCCTCTAAGTGAATCCTTATAGTAGGTCTTGAAAAAGCCCTGTCGCTTAAGCGCTGTTACAACGGTTTCTTTGTAACTGTTACTGCCTGCTATACGGGATAGCAGATGCGTAGGAAGTTCACCCGTAACAGCAACGAGCTCTAAAAGATTGCGACTAACGGTATCTTTTTCGGGAAGAGAATTTTTAACAATTATAAGCATCACCTCAAAAGCGTAAAACTACCGTAGTAACATTGACCTGGGTAGTTTTCGGCACATTTTTTCTTTAAAAAGCCAGTATTTATAGGCGTTTCACCGTGCTTTTTAGATATAGGAAATTTTTTGCACCTAAACCATTAAAAATCCGATATGGTTTTAAGGCTGCTTTCCCGTTCCTTTAGCCACTGTGAAAACCGGTCTTTTTCCATCACAGAAATTCGGGTACAGTCGGCAGTTCCTATCTCGGTTGTGTTGTATGCATCAACGAGTAGTCCTGTATCATCTTCCATAATAAAAGTGGCAATAACATCAAGTAATTGCTTGAGCTCGAGGTTATCATAATCACGGATATTCTGTTTTGGAAAATCCTCGGAATAAATATGCGAGAAGCATACCACACAATGTTTAAAGCGAGGCAGCGGATGGCTGTCCGAATACTGGCTTAAAGTGAAATATAAAGGGTCAATTAGAAACTCTGTACTTTGACGTTTTTTTCGTTTAGGCAAAAGGCAAGGTAAGGTTATTTCTACAACACCTTTATTATCATTTATCTTAATTCCCTGAACCACACCTGCAGAGGCAAGATAGGTTGCCTTTTTAGTACCTGTGCTCTGGTAAATCAAATGCCGCATTCTGCAAGCGATAAGTTCGCTTCGAAGTGCGGCATCGGTTGTAAGCATATTATAGTTTTCAGGGTATAAAGATATGTCGGTGTTTTCAATAGCAGCAAGCGTACTTTTGAGCTTATCAATGTCGCTTGTAAGCTGACCAATTCTCTTGGATATAACAGTTCGCTCCAAATTATCCTCCTTATTTTGATTTAAAATATTTAATTTCTCCCGAATCACTATCAACGGTACAGTATGCGGTAACATCGGGAATATTTGCCTTTGTTATTTGCTCGGTATTCTCAAGCACTATTATTCTTTTTCCTCCGGGCTCGCAGTTTTTAAATGCCTGCTCAAACACAGCTTCTCTGTTTTCCGGTATATATGATACTTCGTACAATTCGCCCGAACTAAAGAAAACCATATTTACAGGAAAATCACTGCTTGAATGGAACTCAACCTTGTCTATGAAATCGCACAATACCCAAAGGCAGGTAATGATACCCACATCGGTATTATACTCGGCGTTATCGTAAAGAATATCTGTACTTTTGTTATGATATATCCTACGGTTATTCTGAAGGTGGAAAATAAGCTTTTCAATAACATCAGGCTTTGTTTCGGGGAAGAGACTTACTAACTGGCTTTTTCGGATATTGTGATAAAGGGTAACGATCCTTAGCATCTCTGCAGCTTCATTACCGTATATATCTTTTCTTGTTTTCATAATTCACCTCGCAGGGCAAGAAAAAAGCGCCCGAAATAAATCGAACGCTTTAATCATATACCAATTATAAATATTTGTAATAGTTTCTGGCCGCATAGAAAAAACGGTAAACTGTAGTAGTTTTAGTTTCTTCATCAGTCTTGAATACTAAAATATAATTTTTAACAAGTGCTTTTCTATAACCCTCTTTTGCAAGACGGCGATCATCGCTGATGGCGTAAATGTACGGATTAGATTTTAAATAATCATAACATTCCACAACTTCATTTAAAAATTCCGTAGCTGCAGAAGGATTGGCAAGATCAACAGAAATATATTCTACTATTTCCTCTAAATCATCTTCTGCAAGCTTGGTAACAACAAGTTTATACATTGTATTTTTTCCTTATGCGAGCCAAGCTTTCGTCAGCATCAAGCACCTTTCCGTGTTTAACCTGTTCTTCTGCTGCGGCTAATTTTGCGTAAACATCAGCCATAAACATTTGTTTCTCATACATTTCCATACTCATAATAACCATATCTCCGTATCCGTTTTTTGTTATAAAGATAGGTTCTGCAGCTTCTTTGCACATTTGAGATATCTCGTTAGTGTTTCTCAACTCTTTAATAGGTATAATTTGTGGCATAATATCAACTCCTTTTGCGACATAATTATAGCATAATTTTGTCGTACCTGTCAATAGTATATGCAAAAAATTATATGTTTGCAAAACCTGTTTTTTTATACGCATTATTTCCGTGTTATCTGTGTATTACACTCACAATACGCATTATTTCCGTATTAACTCTGTATAACCCCCTTTTTCAAGAAGTTGCTGCAGTTCTCTTCGGTCTGTTGTGATAAGACTTTTTTCAAGCTCACTGCATTTAAACTCAACCGTGATATTATTGTTGTTTGTGCTTATAAGCCCGTTACCACGCTCGAAATGGGTTATTTCCATAATCTCCGCCTCGGATAGTTTAAATATATCTTTAACCCTTTCAGCTTCATCGTCCTCAAGGTTGAGTATTATTTTGGTTTTGCAGTTGTTTATGATACCCTTACCGTACTTTCCGTCCTCTAATGCGAAAAAGTCATTGAGGTCCTGCGTACCACAAATTGCAGCGCCGCCGTAGCCTCGGATTATCTTAAACATCTCAAGCACAAATTCAGCGGCTATTCTATTTCCCGTACTGCCTATAAGTTGCCACATTTCATCAACATAAATGGCTTTTTCAACAGTTCGGTTTTCCTTAGCCTTATCCCAAACGAAATCTAACGCTACAAACAT
>JAZLEK010000041.1:0-34065 GCA_045615225.1 Acutalibacteraceae bacterium
TAGGCATTACCGCGACGGTCGTTCTTTTTGCTTTGATATTTGTTGCCGCTTTTGTGCAAATGTCAAATGGACTAAGAATTACTCTCATTGTATTTGGATTTGTTTTGTTCTTAGCGGGTTGCTTCTATGCACTGCGGATGGAGCAAGTGGCAGGATATTATACATGCAAAGAATGCGGACACCGATATGCACCGACATATAGAGCCGTTGCTATGGCACCGCACATGGGCAGAACAAGATATATGCGTTGCCCTCAATGCGAAAAAAAGTCCTGGCAGAAAAAAGTGTTAAGCAAGGATTAAACCAATTCCAATTTATCGAATAGATGATATTTGTTTAGTAAAAGGGTTTTAGGTTCTCCTAAAAAGTGGAAAATGTGCCGTACATTTTCCCTGCTTGTTACGATATGAGACAAAATCAAAGGAAGCACGAAAATTTCGTACTTCCTTTTTTGCTGTCTCAATAAATATTTTAATAGTGATATTGTGAGACAGGTCTCACAGTGTTATTTTGCCTATCGGCAAAGTGATATTGAAACCTTTCGGTTTCAGTGGTATTTTATTCGCCTTTAAACTCGCAAAGCGAATACCACTCGGCGGGAGCCGAATATCACTGCGAAGCAAAATAACTCGCCTTGGCGAATAAAACTGATGTAGGATCCTTACGGATTCAACGCCTATGGTTGGGTTCTCTTTTATTTTTCATCTGTTAACGACATAGCTCCTCATAAAGCTTTGTTATAAGAAAAGCATCTGCAAGCCATTTGGAAAAGGCGGTGGCGCTGCCTGCGGCTATCGCAAACTTAAGGCTTTCATCAAATTCTCCTGTTTCGTTAAAGCTGTGAATAAAGCCGGCTATCATAGAATCGCCCGCGCCAACTGTGTTTTCAGCCTTGCCTTTTGGCGCCGCGTGATAATGGGTATTTCCAAACATATCCAAAAGAAATGCGCCCTCTTTTCCCATAGAAACAAGTACGTTTTGCGCACCCATTTCTTGTAGCCGTTCAGCGTATTTTTCAACCTCTTCTTTACTGCTTATCTTCACACCAAAAATATCACAAAGCTCGTCAAGGTTGGGTTTTATAAGAAAAGGCTTTGCTTTAAGGGAAAGGGTTAAGGCTTCACCCACTGCATCGACAACCACCTTAACGCCCTTTTTTGCCGAGAGGGCAAGCTGTAAATATATGTCACTTTCGGCACCCTTTGGAATACTACCCGAAAGACAGAGCCAATCGCCCGAGGACAGCTCTTCAATTTTACTTTTAACTGCCAAAAAATCTTTATCATTAAGCGAAATACCGCTTGCGTTAAATTCGGTAATTTCATTACCGCTGAGCTTTACATTTATTCGGGTGTTGCCCTCGGCTCTTAAAAAGTTGCAATTAATATTTTCTTTTTTTAAAAGGCGAACAAGCTCATCCCCCGTAAAACCGCCCGCAAAACCAAGCGCGGTGGTGTCTTCGCCAAGGCGGGAAAGAAGGATAGAAACATTAAGCCCCTTTCCGCCCGGAACAATATATTCGTCTTTTGTGCGGTTGGTTTTGCCAATATCAAAGTTGTCGCAAAGGGCAACATAATCGAGAGAGGGATTAAGGGTAAGAGTGTAAATCATTCTGTTAAACAACCCTTTCTGCAAATCTGACCGCCTCAAGGGCATCCTTGGCATAGGCATCGGCGCCGATTTTTTCGGCATATTCCGGTGTTAGAACCGCGCCGCCTACTATAATCTTGCAAAAAGGCGCTTTTTTGCGAACAAGAGCTATAGTTTCTTCCATAGACATAACCGTGGTGGTCATAAGGGCCGAAAGGCCAAGCGACTTTGCCCCTGTTTTAAGAACGGTGTCTGCAATTTCTTCGGGGGAAACATCTTTTCCAAGGTCAATTACCCTGTAGCCGTAGTTTTCAAGAAGCAGTTTTACAATGTTTTTGCCAATATCGTGAATATCGCCCTTAACGGTGGCAAGCACAAAATCGCCCTTGGTGGTTTTTTCGCTCGGCATAGCCGATTTTATAACCTCAAAAGCCGCCTTTGCCGCCTCTGCCGACATTAAAAGCTGCGGAAGATAAAATTTCTTTTCTTCGAAGCCCTTGCCAACAATGTTAAGAGCGGGGATAATTTCACGGTTTACAAGGGAAAGCGGCTCGGTGGCGCTAAGCAGAGCCTTTGTAATTTCGCCCGCCTTGTCGCGAAGACCCTTAATTATCGCCGTTTGAAGCTCTGAAGAATATTCTTCTTTGGTTTTTTCGATGGCGGGGGCAGAGGAAAGCGCCGAAAAGCCTTCGGCCTCTCTTATATAATCCTCAAAATTGTCATCAAGCCCCGACAGCGCGCGATAGGTGTAATATGATTTCATCATTTCAGCGGAATAAGGGTTCATAATGGCGGCATCAAGCCCGTTTTCGAGCGCCAGAGAGAAGAAAACGCTGTTTAGGGCATCGCGGTTTGGAAGTCCAAAAGAAACATTAGACACGCCGAGCGAGGTTTTACAGCCAAGCTCACTTTTTATGCGGCGAAGAGCCTCAAGGGTTACCTTTGCGGCGTTTTTGTCGGCGCTGACCGTCATTGTAAGGGTATCAAAAACAATATCTTTTTTAGAAATGCCGTATTTTTCGGCCTCTTTGAGTATTTTTTTGGCGATTTCCACTCTGCCCTCTGCCGTTTCGGGAATACCCTTTTCGTCTAAGGTAAGGGCGATAATAACACCGCCGTATTTTTTGCCAAGGGGGAATATTTTTTTCATACTATCGGCTTTTCCGCTTACCGAATTCAGCAGAGCCTTGCCGTTATAAAGCCTGAGAGCTTTTTCCATAGCGACGGGGTCGGCGGTATCTATCTGAAGGGGTAAATCGGTTACTGCCTGGAGCTCACAAAGGGCGGTGCTGAGCATTTTCACCTCATCAATATCGGGAAGCCCAACATTAACATCAAGGATATGCACGCCTTTTTCTGCCTGATTTATACCTTCGTTCAGAATATAGTTTATATCATTTTCATATAAAGCCTGTTTAAATCTCTTTTTGCCTGTTGGGTTAATGCGTTCGCCGATAAGCACGGGGGTATCAAAATAAACCGCGTGGGTATAAGAGCAAACGGCGGTGATGTTTTTTTCTTTTATGGGTAGGGGAGAAGCGTTTTTAAGTTTTTCAAAAAGCGCCCTTATATATTCGGGGTTGGTGCCGCAGCAACCTCCCACCGCGCGAACACCAAGGGATACAAGTTCGGCAATATCTTGGCTGAATTCTTCGGGCAAAACATCGAAAACGGTTTTGCCGTCAATTATTTTGGGAAGACCGGCGTTTGGCTTTATAACAACCGGTACGCTTGCCGCATTAAGCAGTCTTTTTGCAACCTCTTTAAGCTGTTTTGGGCCGAGCGAACAGTTTGCGCCAAGGGCATCTGCCCCCATACCCTCAAGCAGAGTCACCATAGCCTCGGGACTGGCGCCCGTCATAAGTTTTCCGTCCTCACCGTAGGCATTTGTTACAATAAAAGGAAGTTCACAGTTTTCCTTTACGGCAAGAAGAGCCGCCTTGGTTTCATAAGAATCGTTCATTGTTTCGATTAAAACAAGGTCGGCGCCGTATTTTGCGCCAAGGCGCACCGTTTTTGCGAAAATACTTACAGCCTCTTCAAAATCGAGGTCGCCGAGCGGTTTTAAAAGCTTGCCCAAAGGCCCAATATCAAGAGCAACGAAGCGGTTTTTGCCGCCAACCTCTTTTGCCGCCGCTTTTGCGTTAGAAATAGCGGATTTTATAATTTCTTCAAGCTCATCATCGTTGAATTTTAGGGAATTTGCGCCAAAGGTGTTGGCGCAAACGACATTGCTGCCCGCCTCAAAATATGCCTTATGAATAGAGGTGATAACCTCGGGGTGCGTTATATTCCATCTTTCAGGAAGTTCACCAAAGCCAAGCCCTTTTGACTGAAGCAAGGTACCCATAGAGCCATCAAGAAAAACTATATTATTTTTTAAAAAGCTTCTAAAATCCATAATTTTCCTCCAAAACACCAACAAAGGCGGTAACCGATTTTGTCGGGCTCATAAGCAGACTGTCGTTTAAGGTAACACCGAGATTTTTTTCTAAATTTAAAACGGTAAAAATGTTTTTGTTGACCTCAAGCGGTAAATCGCCGTAGCCCGCGCTAAAACGGGGCTTCAGGGTATATCCCTCCCCCTTTAAAGAGAGGCAAAAGGCATTGCAAAGCGCCTCGACCCTCTCGGCGCCGATAGCCTGAAAAATAAGGGCTTTTACGGGGGAAATGCGGGTATATTTTATTAAAAGTCGGTCAAAATTCGCGCCCAAGGTTGCACCGAATATACAAACCTTTCGGCAAAGCGCAAGATTTTTTGCAAGGCCGCGTGATTTTACCGAAAAAACACCAAAATCGCAAAAATCATCGCCGATATTAACCTCTAATATGCGGTAACAAATAGAGAAAGAAAGATAATTTTCGGCTTCCTTTAAACATTCCTCGCAAAGAGAAACCGTTTTTTCATCACTCGCCCCACCCGCATAGCGCAAAATTTCGCAAATATTCGGTGGCGGGGGATTAATTTTTACTAAATTGCTCATTTTTTAATAATACTGCTAAGGTTGTCGGTTATTTTTGCGGCAACCTCGGGCTTGTTCATAGAATAAACATGTACACAGGTAATTCCGTTTGCAAAAAGGTCAATAATCTGGTCGGTTGCATAGGCAATTCCCGCCTGCATCATGGCCTCACTGTCCGAACCAAACTTGTCCACAAGGCTTTTAAATCTTTGGGGAATAAATGAGCCCGAAAGCTTGACTGCGCGCTCGACCTGTGCGGCATTTGTTATGGGCATAATTCCCGGAAGCACGGGTACGGTTATGCCTTTTTCCCTGATTTTATAAAGAAAATTATATAAAAGATTATTGTCAAAGAACATCTGGGTGGTTAAAAAATCTACCCCCGCATCAACCTTTTCTTTAAGATAAAAAATATCTTCATCCTGGTTATGGCTTTCGGTATGTATTTCGGGGTAACAGGCGCCGCCGATACAAAAATCTCCTGCCGCATTAAGCTCTCTAACAAGGTCAACAGCGTGGGTGTAATCCCAAGCAGAGCGGTCGGAGTTTTTCATATCCTCGGGGATATCTCCTCTGAGCGCCATAACATTTTCTATGCCCGCCGTCTTTATGTCGGCAATTCTTTCCCTTACAGTCTGTTTTGTAGAGGAAACACAGGTCAGGTGGGCAACAGAGGGCACACCGTACTGTGTCTTTATGCTTTCGGCAATAGAGAGTGTATGCTTGCTTGTGCCGCCGCCCGCGCCGTAGGTAACGCTCATAAAGGCGGGGCGAAGCTTTGCAATTTCTTCGGTAGCCTGTCTTACGCTGTCAAAGGAAGCATCGGTTTTTGGGGGAAAGACCTCAAAGGAAAGAGAGGGCTTTTTACTGTTTAAAATTTCGGTTATTTTCATAAAAACCACCTTTTAATGATGAATAGCCAAAAAGCTCCTAAATTGCGCCCTTTTAGGCGGGTTCGTGTTTGCTTAAAAACAAGTTGCGTTCTTTTTGAACACAACTTAAGCTTTTTTAATAAGAGAAATTATTCGTAAAATTACGGGTGCTAAAACTGCATTTATTGCAAGTTCAACAAGAAAGTTTCCGCCGGCAAGACCAAAGAACATATATTTACCTACATCGGTAAAGCCGAGCGCTGCGCCCCAGGCGGTTACAGGTTCCATAAAGAAGACAAGGCAACCAAGCAGAAAGACACCCGTATTAACAACGGGGCAGACAACCGCCGCAAGGATAACGGCAAGATAGGTGTTAACGCGGTTTAGCGCGGTATAAACAAGGCCTGCGGTAAGACCGCAAAGAAAACCCTTTAAAAGCACGGTTAAAACCGTTCCGCCCACATTTACCGCAAGAAAGGCTGCGGCATCTCCGCTGATAAGAACGGCGGCGCCGAAAACAAGGCCTAAAAATCCGCCGATTTTATATCCGCAAACAGCAGAGCCCAAAACGATAGGCACCAAAACAAGCGAAATTGAAAAGGGGCCGAAGCGAATTGCCGAGCCGATAAGCTGTAACACGATTACAAGGGCGGTGAATAGGGCGCCGAGAGCTACCCTTTCGGTTTGTTTTTTTGTGTTTGACATATTAAATTACCTCCGATACTGCCCCGTTTGGGTGCAGTTCATTTTATATTTGTAGGGCGGGGGAAACTCCCCACTGCGTGGGGAGATGTCCGCAGGACAGAGGGGACGGCCTTCGTAAAGGTACTCCCGCCGTTTCACAAATCAATTGTTTTTCTCGAATATTATTCTCAGCCCGTCAAGGAGCAGGTTTTCATTATAAATTATGTCATTTTTGCAGTAATTTATGATATCTTTTGAAAGTCCGCCCGTTGCAACAACGGTTGCGGCTTCACCAAGCTCTTCTTCAATTCGGTCTATAATTCCGTCGAGCATTGCGGCGGTACCGAGAACTATACCCGACTGCATACAGTCGACGGTATTTTTACCTATAACCGATTTTGGCGCCGCCATACTGATAGCGGGAAGAGCGGCGGTGCCCTCTGCCAAAGCGCGCATTGTCATACGCACACCGGGGCCGATTGTTCCGCCTAAAAAAGCGCCGTTTTTATCGAGAACCGAAACGGTTGTTGCCGTTCCCATATCAATAATAATGCAAGGCATAGTGTATTCGTGGAGCGCGCCGACAGCGCCTGCGGCAAGGTCTGCGCCGAGCTGGGCGGGATTATCAATCTTGATATTAAGTCCTGTTTTGACACCGGGACCGAGAATAAGCGGCACAGTATCGCAAAGCAGAGCGATAGCCGAAGAAACGCTGTGGGCAACGCTTGGCACAACCGAAGAAATAATACAGTCCTCGACGGCAGAAGCCTCTTCTCCGTGAAGAGCAAGAGCATCCTTAATGGATATGGCATACTCATCGGGAGTTTTCTTAGAGTCGGTTGCAAGTCGCGCCGTAACCTTTAGAACATCTTCATAAAAAAGACCCAAGGTTATGTTTGTGTTTCCAATATCAATAGCAAGTAACATAAATCACCTCAAAGATATAGTTAGTAGGTGTAATATATTCTTATTATATACAAAAAAGTTTCATTTGTAAAGAAAAGTGTGCAAGGGAAAGGGGAACAGGGAAAGGGGAACAGGAAAAAATGCTTGACAAAAGGGAGTTTGTTTGATATAATTCTCAAGCTAATGTAAACTAATCTCATTAGCTCCTTGCTCCGAAAGGGTTTCGGGGCCATTATGACCATAAGGAGGTGCAACGAAATGACTAAGTACGAAGCTTGTATGATTTTCTCTGTAGCCGGCGGCGAAGAGGCTGTTAACGGTCTTAAAGAGAAGTTCAATGCTCTTATTGCCGAGAACGGAACAGTTGAAGGCGTTGACGAATGGGGTAAGCGTAAGCTTGCATACCTTATCAACGACGAGGCTGAAGGTTTCTATGTATTCTATACCTTCACCGCAGCAGCTGAGTTCCCCGCAGAGCTCGAGCGTGTAGCAGGAATCACCGAAGGTGTTCTCCGCATCATGACAACCAAAAAATAATTGGAGGAAATTGCAAAATGTTTAATCTTGTAGTTCTTACAGGAAGACTCACCGCAGACCCCGAACTTCGCTACACAGCGAACAATACTCCCGTAACTTCTTTCTCTATCGCAGTTTCCCGTCGTTATAAGGCAGGCGAGGAAGCACAGGCAGACTTTATTAATATCGTTGCTTGGCGCCAGACTGCAGAGTTTGTTACAAAATATTTCCAAAAGGGAAGTATGATTGGTATCGAAGGCTCTATCCAGACCCGCAGATACGTTGATAAAGAAACAGGCAAAAACCGTACCGCTTTCGAGGTTATTGCAAACAACGTACAGTTTGTTGAATCTAAGCGTGACGGCGCAGCAGTTGCAGATGCTCAGCAGGGCTTTACAAACGCTACTGCAAACGACTTCACCGCTATGGCAGCCGATGATGACGATTTGCCGTTCTAATTAATTTGATTTAATCTTAATGCCTATATAATATTATGATAAGGAGGCGCCAAAATGGAAAACAGACCTATGCGCAGAAAGCCTCACAAGAAGGTTTGCCACTTTTGTGTAGACCGCGTTGAGACTATCGATTATAAGGATATTGCTCGTCTTCGCAAGTTCATCTCTGAACGCGCTAAGATTCTTCCCCGCCGTGCAACCGGCACCTGTGCTGCTCACCAGAGAGAGCTCACTTCTGCTATCAAGCGTGCACGTCAGGTAGCATTATTACCTTACGTAAATGACTAATAAAGAATAACGACTTGAAATTGAGCCGTACTCTTTAAAACAAAATAAAAGGTGTGTGGCGCTCCGCACACCTTTTTGTTTTTGTCCAACATTTAGGAGGATAATAAATTGAAAAAAATCATCTCAATTTTTTTACTAATATCAATAACTTTTTCAACCCTTACAGGTTGTGGCGGTAACAAAACCAATTCTTCTGATATTCAAAGCTCCTCCGGCGCCACCCAAACACAGACAAGCTCTGTTTCCGATACGCTTAGCTCGGAAGAAAGTTCAAAAGCAGAAACTTCCTCAAAGGAAGAGTCTTCTAAGGCAGAAGCTTCTTCGAAAGACGAGAGTTCAAAGGCAGAAGTTTCTTCAAAAGAGGAAACTTCTTCAAAAAATGAGAGCTCAAAGCCCGTATCCTCTTCGGCGACCTCGTCATCGGTTTCAAAGCCCGAACCAAATAAGCTTTTCCCCGGATATAAATACAACACTAAATTAGACATCAACAATAACGTTTTCCTTGATGCGCTTGAATACACAGGATATAACATCGACAAGCACCGCAAGGACGGACTTATGTGGACATATATTTTATCTAACGATAAAAAACACAGAGGTTGGCTTTCTAACATTACATACGGTGGCGGTTGTTTCGGTACCGAAATGAAGGACGGTTTGCCGGACATTAAAAGATTTGAAAAAGGCGGACTCGTTTGCGCGTCTTTTGCTACCTATGTTTATTTTAATTATCTTCCCAACGTAGCAAAAATTGACACTTCAAGTCTTGCAAGACCCGAAATGTCCTACAATGCCGACAGTTTTTACAGAGCATGTAAAAAATGGCTTAAGGCAGGTTACACCTATAACATAGGCTTTACCGCAAAAAACAACCCCGGCGGCATTTACTTTAAGGCAGATGAAGAAATTCCGCTCGGTTCCATTATTGCTTTCCGCAATATAGATGAACCCGGCAAAGACGAAGCCGACCATATTACAATTTATGTCGGCAAACAGAATGGTTACCATTGGGTAATACAAACCGGCAACAAAAACGGACCCGAATTTTGCGCGGTTGAACGCTTTAAATTTGGTCCCGGACCACAATGGCCTTTGGCAATTTTCGCAACACCCACCTGCATTTATGATGCAATAAGCAAACCCGAATAATCTAAACCTGCCTAAAACGGCACAATTTCGGCGCTTTTCGGTTTGTCATTGTCCGTAGACGTTAGCCCGAATAAGATAAAAAAGGATGAGGTTTTCACCTCATCCTTTTTGTTTTTTATTATTTCTTATTTCTAAAGCCCTGTCTGGGTCTTCTGGGCTTTCTTTCTTCGTCAGTGCCGTCATCTTCAACAACTGCGCCTTCGATTTCAACGAGTGCATCGCGTCTGGAAAGATTAATTCTGCCCTGGTCGTCGATTTCGGTTACCTTAACGATAATTTCATCGCCTACTGCAACAACGTCTTCAACCTTTTCGGTTCTCTTAACATCGAGCTTGGAAATGTGAACAAGTCCTTCCTTACCGGGTGCAATTTCAACGAAAGCGCCGAAGGTCATAAGTCTGGTTACCTTTCCGCGGTAGATAGAGCCGATTTCGGGGTCGTTAGCGATTGTTTCAACAATCATAAGAGCACGCTGAGCGTTCTCGCCATTAACAGCGGTAATGAAAACCTTTCCGTCATCATCGATGTCAATCTTACATTCACAGTCGGCCTGAATTTTCTGAATAACCTTTCCGCCCGAACCGATAACTTCACGAATCTTATCGGGGTGAATGGTGGTCTGAAGCATCTTGGGAGCATATTTGCTGACTTCTTTTCTGGGCTCAGCAATAGCCTTAAGCATAACTTCGTCAAGGATATAATTTCTTGCCTTGTGAGTCTTGGCAAGAGCTTCCTTAATGATTTCGGGGGTAAGACCGTGAACCTTAAGGTCCATCTGAATAGCAGTGATACCTTCTTTTGTACCTGCAACCTTGAAGTCCATATCGCCGTGGAAGTCCTCAAGACCCTGAATGTCAACCATTGTCATCCAACGGTCGCCCTCGGTGATAAGACCGCAGGAAATACCTGCAACGGGAGCCTTAATCGGAACACCTGCATCCATAAGAGCAAGGGTGCTGCCGCAGATAGAGCCCTGAGAGGTAGAACCGTTAGAGGAGAGAACCTCGGAAACAAGGCGGATGGTATAGGGGAATTCCTCAGCAGAGGGAATTACGGGAACGAGCGCTCTTTCAGCGAGTGCGCCGTGACCTACTTCACGACGTCCGGGGCCGCGGCTGGGCTTGGTTTCGCCAACAGAGTAGGAAGGCATATTGTAGTGGTGAATATATCTCTTTTCGGTCTCGTTGTCGATACCGTCAAGGAGCTGGCTGTCACGGATAGAGCCGAGGGTTGCAATGGTTAAAACCTGAGTCTGACCTCTGGAGAAAAGACCCGAACCGTGTACACGGGGAAGAATGCCAACCTCGCTGTAGAGAGGACGGATATCGTCAATACCACGGCCATCTACACGTTTGCCTTCGTCAAGGAGCCAACGGCGAACAACAAACTTCTGAAGCTTGTACATACAGTCATCAATTTTGAGCTCCTGCTCGGGATAAATTTCATCGAACTTCTCGTGAACCTTGTCGTAGATGGGGAGCATTCTCTCGTCACGAACGTTTTTATCATCGGTGTCAAGCGCAAACTTAACATCGTCAATGGCAAATTCTTTAATTGCCTCGAACATCTCGGTGTCGGGGTTAGAAGATTCAAAAGTGAACTTCTCTTTACCGATTTCGCGGGCGATTGAGTTGATGAACTCAACGATTTTCTGGTTTTCTCTGTGACCTGTCATAATAGCGTCGAACATAACGTCGTCGGGCACTTCGTTAGCGCCTGCCTCAATCATGGCAACGAGGTCAGAGGTGGAAGAAACGGTTAACTGTAAATCATTCTTTTCCTGCTGTGCAGCGGTGGGGTTAAGAACGATTTTGCCGTCAACTAAACCAACCGAAATACCTGAAATGGGGCCTTCCCAAGGAATATCAGAGATAGAAAGGGCAATAGATGCGCCAATCATAGCGGTGATTTCGGGAGAGCAGTCGGGGTCAACCGACATTACGGTACAAACTAAAGATACGTCGTTTCTCATATCCTTGGGGAAGAGAGGACGCACAGGTCTGTCGATAACACGGGAAGCCAGGATAGCCTTATCGGAAGGTTTGCCTTCACGTCGAGTGAAGGAGCCGGGGATACGGCCTACGGAATAAAGCTTTTCTTCGAAGTCAACCGAAAGGGGAAGAAAATCAATTCCGTCACGGGGCTTTGCGGAAGCGGTTGCTGCGCAGAATACGGAAGTTTCACCGTAGCTGATAAGGCAGGAGCCGTTTGCAAGCTGACCCATTTTACCGGTCTGGACCTTTAAGGGACGGCCGGCAAATTCAGTTTCAAAAACTCTAACATTTTCGTACATTTTTTACCTCCAAAAAAATAAATTTTTCGGGTGCCGTGTTAAGCAATAAAGCCAACACCAAACATTTTTGATGCTCGATTTACCGCTTTACACAGGCTAACCCATTTTGTTTTAAAAAATAATCAAGCAGACCGCAGTGTGACCACGGTCTGCCATTTTCCATAATTACTTACGGATGCCAAGACGCTTGATGATGGCACGGTAACGCTCGATATCTACCTTGGTAAGGTAAGCGAGAAGGTTACGTCTGTGACCAACCATCTTAAGAAGACCTCTTCTGGAGTGATGGTCCTTCTTGTGCTCCTTAAGGTGCTCGGTGAGCTCATTAATACGAGTTGTAAGAAGGGCAATCTGAACTTCAGGAGAACCGGTATCACCCTCGTGGGTAGCATACTCGGCGATAATTGCCTGCTTTTGTTCTGCTGTCATTATTTTCACCTCATTTAATATTTTGTCCGCCGATAAACAAAGCAAAAGGTCAGGTGATTCCCTAAAAACAGGGCAGACGCCTAAAGCCTTGTAAACGGTAGCCATAGTAGTATAGCAAAAAAAAACACCTTTGTCAAGATGTTTTTAGAGCAAAAGAATTATAAGAGTAGCGGCGTTGCCGCGAGTAAAAGAACTTCTACTCTCCTACTCGCCTACTCTTCTACTCTTTTACTCTTTTACTCTTCTACTCTTTCTTTAGTTTCAGCTATTTCCTCATCAGAAAGGACATAAGGATTTCGGAAGAATTTCTTTATAGGTTTTTCGGGGGTTGCTTCAGCAATTTCCTCTTCGAATTTTTTGGCGTATTCTTCGCCCGACATTTTTGTTTCTTCTTCGGGCTTTCTGAATTTTTGGGTTATAAAAAGGGCAAGGCCGATAAGAGCCATAATGCCTATCCAATAGACCGCAAAGGTTAGAATGTCGGCAAGGGATTCCATTATTTGCCCTCCATCATCATGTTGACATAATCGCAAATAACCTTTACACAGTGTTCTTTGCCGACCTTTTTGGTGTTAAGGGTTATATCGTAATTAACGGGGTTTGTCCAATAATTTCCGCCGGTTACATATTTATAAAATTCGGCGCGGTATTTATCGGTTTCGGCAATAAGTTTGTGCGCTTCATCTTCAGTAACGTCCATTTTATTCATAACGTTTTTAAGACAAAAATCTCTGGGAGCTTCGATATAGAAACTGAAAACATTTTCGAATTCCTTTAAAACAAAGTCTGCCGCCTTGCCGACAATAACACAAGATTCACTTGCGGCAAGACCCTTCATAATTTTGGCTTCATATTCAAAAAGCTGGTCGTTAGAAACAAAATGAGATTCGGGATGGGGAGATAAGGTTTCCTTAACAGTGTGAATAAAGGAGGGTTTTAAAAGTTTTTCGTCGGCTTCGGCAAAAAGCGAACGGTCAACACCGCTTAAATGGGAAGCCAGAGTTAAAATGCTGTGTTCATAACAATTTATTCCGAGTTTTTTTGCAACCGCGTGGGCAATTTCCTTTCCTCCGCTGCCAAAGCCTCTGGCAATTGTGATAACAAAATTTTTACCCATAATATTATCCCCCGAAAAAGTTTTTTCTTATCACTCAAATTTTACGACAGATTTGAATAAATTTCAAGGGGGTTTAGAAGAATATTTGCGCGATTAACAAAACAAGAATAAGCGTCGGGCAAAAAAGTCCGACCAAAAGGGAAAAAACGCGGAGGTGACAATTTTTGCGAAGACCGAGTTCTGAAAGCAGAGCGGATTTTACCGCCCCGCGCGAAAAGAGAACGGTGTGCAAAAGACCTGCAAGAAGAATCAGAAAGGGGGCAATACTGCCATCTAAAAGGTTTAAAAACTTAAGCCCCTCGCCCTGAAGCATAAAAAGCCCTAAAACCCCCGAAACCGAGGAGACCCCAACCGCCCAGAACAGCTCTTTGCCGCCAAGGGTGAAAACAAAAAAGGATACGGCGCTTTTAAGATAGGAAAAAACCGAATCAAGACACAAAAAGCCCACCGACAAATAAAAAAGAAAGCAAATAGGGGCAGAAAAAACGCCAAAAGAAGCAAAGGCTTTCGGGTAGGCTGAAAATGAGGAGAGAAGACCGCCGCTCCCGTCGGCATCGACCGCCACAAAAATAACGGTTGCCGCAAGGGAAATTAGCAGGTCGAAAAAGGCTATCCAAAAACCGCACTTTATAATATTTTCCTTTTTGTCAAGACAGGCGCCGTAGGTTATGAGCACACCGACAGAAAGTGAAAGGCTGAAAAACACCTGACCCAAGGTGTCAAGCCAGAAGGAGGGTAAAGCAAAGACCGAAAAGCTGAAATTCAAAAAGCTGAAAACGGCGCCCTTTGAGGTAAAAATGCTTATCAGTGACAGCAAAAAAATGACAGAAGAAGCAAAAATTACCGAAGCGGTTGAGATTTTGCCAAGCCGTTTGGCTCCGCCAAAGCAAAGAAGCGCCGCCGCCCAGGAAAAAATTAAAAAACAGACCAGAACGGGAGAAAAGGAGTCGGGAAAAATAAGAGGGGTAAAAACGTTTTGGGCGGAAGAGGGGGAAAGAGAGAAAAGCCTATACGAAAAAACCGACGCCAAAACCGTGAAAGAAAACAAAACACAGTAATAGGTGACGATAATAAAGGAATTTACCGAGCAAAAAAGGGAGAGGGGCAAGGCTTTTTTATCGGCATTTTTAAAGCATTCGGGGGCGGTTTGCCCAAACCTTCTTCCAAAGGCAATTTCCGAAAAAAGAAGCGGAAGACCAAGGATTAAAAGCGACATTATGTAAACCAAAATAAAGGGCGCACCATATTTTACACAAAGGGCGGGAAAACGAAAAATGTTGCCGAGTCCGACCGCCGCGCCGACGGCAGTCATAATAAATGAAAGTTTAGAAGAAAACATAAAAAACCCTCCGGGTTAGGGATTAGGGAACAGGGAAAGGGGCGCCTTCGGCGCAAAACGAAAAGAACTGTTACAGTTTACTGCAACAGTTCTTTTTTTATTCGGTAATTGATGAAATTTTGCCTTTGGCAAAATGAAATCATAAATAAATTTATGATGAAATCTTCTGCTTTCGCAGAAAATGAAATCAAATCCGTTTCATCCGCCGCAGCGGATTTCATCACTTTAGTGATTTCATCCCGCAAGGGATTTCATTCGTTTTCCCAAAGGGAAACGGATTTAATTGCAGCCAAAGGCTGCTACGCTTGTTTTCTATACGCGGTGGGGGAAAGGAGAATAAGTATCGGGAAAAGCTCAAGTCTGCCTGCAAGCATATTAAAGCAGAGGGCAAGCTTCGAGAAAACCGAATAAAAACCAAAATTTTCGGCAGGACCGGCTTCACCGAGACCGGGGCCTACGTTGTTGATTGACGTGGCAACCGAGGTAAAGCTCGTAATTGGGTCAACGCCGTCTATCGCGGTTATAAGGAGCGCCGAAATTACAAAGAGGGTACCGTACATAATGATAAACGAGGTTGCGCCGCGGATGATTTCGTTATCGACCGCTTTGCCGTTCATTTTAACCGACATTATAGCTTTTGGTTGGCTGATATATTTAATTTCTCTTTTGCCGTTTTTGGCAAGAAGCATAATACGCGAAACCTTAATTCCGCCCGCTGTCGAGCCTGCGCAGCCGCCGCAGAACATAAGAAGAACCAAAATCAAATGAGAGAGAGAGGGCCAGACGTTGAAATCGATACTTGAAAAGCCCGAGGTTGTAACAATCGAAGCAACCTGGAAAAGCGCGTGGCGGAATGAAAATTCAAACGGGTTTGAAGAATAAAGTTTTAAGAAAATATTTGTGCCAATGAGCGCTGTGGCTGCGGTTATGATTATAAGGTAGGTTTTAAGCTCTTCATTTTTAAAGGCCTTAACAAACTGTCCTAAGACAAGAAGATAGAAAACATTGAAGTTTATACCGAAAATAATCATAAATGCGGTAATAACATATTGAGTGTACGGCGAGTAGGAAGCGACCGAATCGTTCTTAATTCCGAAACCGCCCGTACTTGCCGTTGTAAGAGAGTGGTTTACCGCTTCAAATAGGTTCATTTCACCGAAAAGCAGAATGATAATTTCTATAAATGTAAGAGTGATATACATTCCGTACATTACCCTTGCTGTATCTGCGAGCTTGGGTACGATTTTGTCGACCGAGGGGCCGGGAACTTCGGCGCGCATCAGGTGCATATAACGCGACTGCTTATTGTCGGATTTCGGCATTATGGCAAGGAGAAAAACGAGCACTCCCATACCGCCGACCCACTGTGTCAGACTGCGCCAGAAAAGAATGCTTTTAGGAAGAGCTTCAACGTCGGAAAAGATGCTTGAGCCTGTGGTTGTAAAGCCCGAAACCGATTCAAAAAGCGCGTCGACAAAGGAAAGATTTGTCGGGCTGAACATAAAGGGAAGAGCTCCGACACAGGACACTAAAATCCAAGCAAAACCAACACAGATAAAGCCGTCCTTTGCAAAGAGGGAACGGTCCTTTTTGTGAGGGTTGAGCGTAAGAAGAGAACCCGCAACCGCACAGATGCCCGCAGGGACTAAAAATGGAAGGGGAGATTCCTTATATATGAGGGCGCACACCGCGGGAACAAGCAGTATTACCGCCGCGGCAAAAAGGATTTTGCCGAGTACAAACAAAACAGATTTAAGTCTCATAAGGACTCCTTATTTCAAAATTTCGCTAAGGGTAGAAAGAGTATTTGTTGTAATGACAATTACGCTGTCACCCGGGTTTATAACGGTGTTACCGTCGGGGATAAGAACCTTTTTACCCGAGCTTACACAAGCTATGATGTTTCCGGGCTTAAGCTTTATTTCACGAAGCGGTTTTCCGATAATTTCAGAGCCTTCGGCTGCTATAAATTCGGCTGCTTCAGCGGCGCCGTCAAGGATTTTATAAAGGGTCTGGATGCTGTCGCCGTCTGCATTTTCAATCGCTCTGATATATCGAAGAATAATGGCGGCGGTGTTGGTTTTGGGACAAACAACACTGCAGTCACGGAGCATTGACGCGGTCATTTTGGCAAGTGGGTCGCGGTTGATTTTACAGATGGTTTTAGAAACGCCCTGTTGCGCCGCATACATAGAAAGAATGATGTTTTCTTCATCGATGTTTGTGAGGGCAACCGCCGCATCGAAATCCATAAGACCTTCCTCGGTTAAGAGGTCGGTGTCGGTGCCGTCGCCACAGATTAACGAGACACCGTCAAGCTCTGATTCAAGCTGAATTGCGCGTTCCTCGTTAACCTCAATAAGCTTTACGAATCTGCCGTGTTTAAGCAGAAGCTTTGAAAGATAATAAGAGGTACGGCTTCCGCCGACAAGAAGAGCCGATTTGATTTTTTTCTTTTGAAGACCCAGAGCCTTAAAGGCGGCGGGAAGATTGTGTCTTGATGCGGTGAAATGGAGTCTGTCGCCCGCGCGAATAACAAAATTACCGTCCGGAATTATAACCTCATCGCCGCGCTTAACCGCACAGATAAGGATAGATACGTTAATCACTTGTTTGAGGTCTTTAAGGGCAAGGTTGTTTAGCGGCGATTCTTCGGTAACAATAATTTCCGCAAGGTCAATTCTGCCCTTTGCAAAGGTTTCTATTTTTGTGGCAGAGGGGAAGTCGATAATTCTTGCGATTTCAAGCGCGGTTTCAAATTCAGGGTTGATAAGAAGGTCGATACCAAGCTTGTTTTGCATAAATAAAAGCTGGTCGGAGTATTCGGCGCTGCGAACGCGGGCAATGGTTTTCTTTGCGCCTGTTTTTGCCGCTAACATACAGCTCATAATATTAAGCTCATCGTTACCGGTAACCGCAATAAAGCAGTCGCACTTGGCAACGCCGGTTTCTTCCTGTGTTTTGAAGGCGGCGCCGTTTCCCAGATAGCCGATAACATCGTTTTCGTTAACTAAAGTTTCAATAACACGGCGGCTTTGGTCGATAACCGTAATGTTGTGATTTTCAAGAGCAAGAAGCTTTGTGAGATTTGCGCCCACCTTTCCTGCGCCGACAATAACGATATCCATTTTCATACCTCTTAAAAATTTTTGTAAGGTTATTATACAACAAATGTTTCAAATATTCAAGGGTCGACGATTCGGGCGAAATTGTTCAAATTGACCAAGAAGAAGATTTTTAAGCAAAAAAATGCCAAAAACAAGGATTTTAAAGTTGAATATGGATACAGAAAAAACTATTTATTGTGAACAAAATTTTCTAAGAACACAACATATTGACCATAACAAGCGCAATCTATTGTGACATTTTGACTATTTATGGAAAATGCACACGTATTTGCACAAGGAAAATCTTAGCAGAATTGTCCGTATTAAAAGCAGAATTGTGTATTTATTTAAAGAACCGAATCGTATATAATGGATACACAGAATGTCATATTATGGTCTTTTTGCGCCCTTTTTTAGATTATTATATATAATATTTATAATTGGCGCGAAGGCGTAATATTATTTCAAATAAGTAAGGGAGATAAACCAATGCGCAAGAATTTATTAAAACTCATTGCCATCCTCGCGGTTATAGCTGTTGCTATGACTTCTTTGCCGTTTGGTGTTTTTGCCGAAGAGGCGACCGCCACAGCGCCGGAAGTCAAGGACGACGCAGCTCTTATCGTAGAGAAAAACGACGAACTTACCCCATATAAGAACTATTTGGCTAAGTTCGATGGTGCAAAGTCGGCTAAAAACAGTGTTTATGTCGATGGTGCGGCAGGCATCTTTACGCCCGCCGAGAAAAAAGACGGCAGCGCCACCGCTAAGGAAGGCTTTGCCGTAAAGGTAAAATCAAAGGACGAAACCAGAAATGTTTTAGACTGGGTTGGCGGCTACGGCTCTGTTACATACACAGTAGAGATTCCCGAAGACGCCCTTTATAATTTCTACCTTGAATTTTTACCCCCCGAAGTAGGCGTTAATGTCGAGCTCGGTCTTCTTTTCGACGACCAGAAGAGCTTTGCATTTGAGGGCGCCGACTCTATCGAATTTACACGTGACTGGATAAACGTTCCCACAGATGACGGTAAAAAGTGGCGTGAAGACGGACACGGCAACCAGATTGCCCCCGAACAACAACTCACAGGTGAGCTTGTTGAACGTCTTGCTGTGGACGATACAGGCGTTGCTGTCGACCCCTACCTTTTCTACCTCACCGCAGGAACCCACAACATTACCCTTGTTGGTCTTGGCCACGAAGTTATAATTTCTAAAATAGGTTTTACCGCCCCCGAACAGACTGTTTCTTACGAAGAGTATTTCGATGAAAGCAAGCTTTCTGAAAATAACGAGGTTAAAGAAATTGTAATTCAGGGTGAAGATGCTACCGTTAAGAGCGATAACTCCCTTATCCCTAAAACAAATAACGGAAGCGCAGAGATGATACCTGTTGACCCCTACCTTACCCTTATCAACAACATAGGCGGCGTTTCCTGGCAGAGCGTTGGCCAAAAAATTGAATGGGCGTTCGAGGTTGAAACCGCAGGCTATTATCAGCTGTCTGCTCGCTATAAGCAGAGCGACGTTGTTAACGGCGACAGCTGGCGTTGGCTTAAAATCGACGGCAAAACCCCCTTCACCGAAGCTAAAAGCTTAAACTTCTCCTATGACACACAGTGGAAGGAATATACCTTCGGCGCAAAAGATGGCAAAAAGGTTGACCCTTATTATATATGGCTTGAGGCAGGAAAGCACACCATCTCTTTAGAGGTAACTCTTAACGAACTTTCCGAAGCCTATGACCGTCTTTTTGATATAGTTGAAGCTATTGGTGATATGTATCTCCAGATAGTTATGATTACTTCTGAAACCCCCGACGTTAACCGTTCTTATGAGCTTTTCCGTCAGATTCCAACCTTTACCGAGGTTTTAGAAAAGGCTTCAAAAGACCTCAGAGCGCTTGTTACAGAAGTTCAGGAAAGCACAGGCGCGCGCGGTTCACAGTATATTGCGGCAATGAATAACATGGACCGTGTTATCAACCAGATGTTAGATGCTCCCTTTATTGCACATATATATGTAAGCGACTATTATTCCAACTATACAACCCTTTCTTCCTGGCTTAGCGAAATGAAGAAGCTCCCCGTTACAATCGACGAGATGCGACTCACCCCCGCAGGACAGAAGACAGGCTATAAGAGATGCAACATATTTGAGACCTTCGGCTTCGAGGCTGCCCGTCTTTACTCTTCCTTTGTAAATGACTATACCCTCTATAACGAAGAAGAGGGCGAAGAGGCGTTAAAGCTTTGGGTTAACTGGGGTCGCGACCAGACAATGGCGCTCAACGCTCTTGTTCAAGACTCCTTTGTTAAGGAAAAGAACATAAACGTTAATATCCAAATTGTTTCCTGTTCTATCATTAACGGTCTTCTTGCAAACAACTTCCCCGATGTTCAGCTTTATCTTTCACGTACCGCCCCCGTTAACTTCGGCATGCGTGGCGCCCTTTTAGACCTTACTCAGTTTGATGATTATAAAGAGGTTTTATCCCGTTTCCACGAAGGCGCAGATACTCCATATTGGTATAACGGCGCGCTTTACGCTATTCCCGATTCTCAGGGCTTTATGTGTATGTTCTACCGCACCGACGTTTTCGAAGATTTAGGACTCAAGGTTCCTAACACATGGGAAGAATTCCTCTACTGCGCAACCATTATTCAGCGTTATAACATGGACGTTTACGTTCCATATACACAGATTACTACTGCTACCACGGTTGATGCGGGTCTTGGCGGACTTCACCTCTACCCCACAATGTTAATGCAGAACAATCTTCCTATATATAATAAGGAAGGCAACGCAACAAACATCAATAACGTAAGGTCTATTCAGGTATTCGAGGAATGGACCGAAATGTATACCGATTACGGCTACCAAAAGCAGGCAGACTTCTATAACCGTCTGCGTAACGGCTCTATGCCTTTAGGTATTGCAGGCTATTCTACATATTTCACAATTTATAGCGCTGCTCCCGAAATTGACGGCCGTTGGGCAATTGCCAACATCCCCGGCACACTCGACCCGGAAACAGGCGAAATTAACCGCGCAACCGCCGGCTCAGGCTCGGGCGCAGGTATTGTTAAGGCTTCTAAACATCATAAAGAAGCTTGGGAGTTCCTCAAATGGTGGACTTCTGCAGAAATTCAGACAAGATATTCAAACAACGTTGAATCCATACTCGGACTTCTCGGCCGTTCAACACCCTCTAATGTTGAAGCCTTCAATTCACTTGGTTGGGACCCCGAAGACCTTGAAGCTTTAAACGAGCAGTGGAAATACGTTCAGGAAGTTCCCGAAGTTCCGGGATCCTATTACACAACACGTGCAATTGACCAGGCATTCTGGTCGGTTATCAACGACGGTATCAACGCTAAGGATGCTATTAATAAATGGTCCTTGGTAGCGGATAACGAAATTAAACGTAAGATAGAAGAATATAGCTAAGAAGGAGGGGAAGATAAATGACTAATACAAAGAATGTTTCAAAGCTTCGCAGAAAAGATGCGTTCCTTGAGCAGTTACCGCTTATCGGAATGCTTTCACCGTTTTTAATCTTCTTCTGCCTTTTCACAATTATTCCTATCTTCTCTTCTATTGCCCTTTCCTTTACTTCTTATGACCTCTTATCTACACCTAAGTTCCTTGGAATAGGCAACTATGAAAGAATGTTCGTTTTCGACGATGTTTTTGGAATAGTTGTTAAAAACACACTTGTTTTCGCAATAATCGCAGGACCTATCGGCTTCCTTTTAGCCTTTGTTCTTGCTTGGTTCGTAAACGAATTTTCACCCGCAGTCAGAACCGTACTTTCCTTCATGTTCTATACACCTTCTCTTGTAGGTGGCGGTCTCTTTATCTGGCAGGTTCTTTTCTCGGGTGACGCCTACGGTTACTTAAACAGCGCACTTCTTTCTGTGGGTATAATTACCGAGCCTATCACCTGGCTCAAAACACCCCAGTACCTAATGCCAATAGTTATTATTGTTCAGCTTTGGCAAAGCATGGGTGTGTCCTTCCTTTCCAACATTTCCGGTCTTCAGAATATTGGAGATGAGCTTTATGAGGCAGGCGCAATCGACGGTATCCGTTCCCGTTGGCAGGAGCTTCGCTTTATCACACTTCCCCAGATGAAGAACATGTTACTCTTCTCTGCGGTAATGCAGATTCAGTCAAGCTTCTCGGTAAGCTCTATTGCAATTGAACTTGCAGGCTTCCCCTCAACCCAGTATGCAGTAGATACCATCGTTTCCCACATGGCAGATATGGCAACAGTTCGATTTGAATACGGATATGCCTCAGCGATAGCCGTTATCCTGTTTATTATGATGGCAGGAACACGTATGCTTATCGGTAAGGTTCTTTCGCTGATAGGAAAGTAGGTGCTAAAATATGAAATTCAAAAAACCACAGTTTGATATGTTCAAAAAGAAAAGCACCTTCGCCCGTCGCTTTACCCGTAGTAAAATCGGTAACTTCTTCTATTGTACTTTTCTTATCGCGGGCGGTCTTTTCTCGGTACTTCCCCTTATCTATTCGGTAGTTACCTCCTTTAAGCCTATCGATGAGCTTCTCATTTTCCCGCCTCGTTTCTTCGTACAGCGCCCCACTATTGCAAACTACTTAGCGCTGCCCGACCTGCTTTCTAACCTGCAGGTACCCCTTTCCCGCTATATAGCAAACAGCTTGCTCATAAGTATAATAACCACCTTCCTATATATTATAATATCCTCAATGGCGGCTTTCGTTCTTGCCAAGGGTAAATTCAAGGGAAGAAACGCTATCTTCTGGACCATCCAGATGGCGCTTATGTTCAACGCTTATACCCTTTCTATTCCTTCCTACTTAATATACGCCAAGATGAATATCATCGATACATATTGGGTATATCTGCTTCCCTCCCTCGCCGACACAATGGGCGTATTCCTTATGAAGCAGTATATGGAAGACGCGCTTCCCGACGCTTTACTTGAAGCGGCAAAAATCGACGGCGCAGGCTATACAAGAGTGTTCTGGAGCATTGTAATGCCCACAGTTAAGCCAATGTGGCTTACCCTTATGCTCTTCGGATTCAGAGGCATCTGGTCAATGGCGCCCTCCACCACCATCTTCACAGAGCAGCTTAAGACTCTCCCGATGGTTACTCCGCAGATTGCGGCAGGCGGTACCGCCCGAGCAGGTTCTTCAATGGCAATGACGGTAATTATGATGATACCGCCTATCATAGTCTATATGATTTCGCAAAGTAACGTAATGCAGGCTATGACCAGTGCGGGCATTAAAGAATAAAATACGGCAAGGAGATGTAATGTATGACTAAGAAAATAGTTCGACGTTTAGCGGCAGTGTTACTCGCTGTGCTTATCGTTGCAGGAACTATGGTTACTGCTTTTGCAGAAACATCACAATACGTGCCGTATGAGAATTACACCTACTGGACCTCTATAACAGGCGACTATTCAAGAAAGCTTGTTTATAACCGTCCGATGTATAATACTCAGTTCGTTTACAGCAATATCGAGCTTGGTCTTGCTCCCTTTACCGAACTTGTGGATGTCTGCGTAGACAAAAGCGGAAATGTTTATCTGTTAGATACCGGTTCACCCGATGTTTCCGCAAAAATTGTTGTTTTAGACAAGAATTATAAATTTGTTAAGGAAATCAGTAAGGTATATAAAGGAAAAACCCTTGAAGACGGTACCTTTGAGGTAGCCGAAGAACTCGACTTCACAGGCGCTTACAATGTTTATGTACATACCGATGCAACCATCTATATCTGCGACACTACTCACGGACGCGTTTTAAAATGCGACCAGGAAGGCCGTTATATAGACGAATATACACTTCCTGATTCACCCCTTATTCCCGATGATTTCACCTATCGTCCCGTTAAGGTGGTTGCCGACTCGAGAGGATATGTTTACATCCTTTCCGAAGGCTCCTACTACGGCGCCCTTCTCTTTGCCCCCGCAGAAAGCGGTACAGCAAAGGAATTTATTGGATTCTATGGCGCAAACACCGTTGCAAACGGAATACTCGGCGCGCTTCAGTCGGCGCTCAACCGTATGTTCCCCAATAACGATAAAATGAAGAACCAAACCCGTGTTCTTCCTTACACCTTCTCTGATATCGTTATTGACAACAAGGACTTTATTTATACAACCACCGACTCTGCTGCAAAGGGTCAGCTCAAAAAGCTTAATCCGGGAGCCGGTAACAACATCCTTAAATCCGACGAAAAGAGATTTATAGATGATGCCGTAAACCGCACCTACCTCGGAGGACTCAACTTCGCTTTTTATCAGAAGATAATCGGTCTTGATGTTGATAACAAAGAGTTTATGTACGCTCTTGACTCAACCTACGGCAGAGTTTATCTTTACGATGCGCAGTGCCGTCTGCTTACCACCTTTGGCGGCGGTATGCAAAGCGGTACCCAGAAAGGAACCTTCCAGACCGCTTCGGCTATCTGTGTAAAGGAAACCTTAGATGCAGAGGGTAACACACTTGTCAACGACGTTCTCGTTACCGACAAAACTACCAACACACTTACCGTTTTTCGTAGAAACGATTACGGCAATACCGTTGTAAACCTCACCCGTATGACCATCGACGGAGATTATGTTGAATCCCGCGAGGGTTGGGAAGAGGCAATGAAACTCGATAAGAATCTTCAGGTAGCCTACACAGGTCTTGCTCGCGCATATCTTGCCGAAAAGAACTATGAAAAGGCAATGGAAGTTGCGCTCGAGGGTTATGACCGCGATACCTATGCTCTTGCATTTGAATACCACCGTCAGAACCTTGTTTCTAAATATTTCGTAATCTTCTTTATTGCGTCCGTTCTTATTGTTGCGGCAATAATTGCAGTTGTTATTATAAGAAAGAGAAAAAAGAAGGACGACGAAGATATTGTAAAGACAAAGAGTGAAACTAAACTGGCGCTCAGCGTACTTATCCATCCGGGTCTTGCCTTCGAAGAAATGAAGGATAAAAAGAGAGGCTCTGTCCGAGTTGCGACTGTAATACTTCTTCTCTTCTATATATCCGCAGTTGTACAGGTGCTTTGGGGAGGCTTCCTCTTCACAAAATACGACCCGGGTACATTCAACTCACTTTGGGTGTTTGTTCAAAGTGTTGGCCTTGTGGCTCTTTGGGTTATTTCCAACTGGCTCGTTACCACCCTTATGGGCGGTAAGGGTAAGCTTAAGGAAATCTTTATTACCACCTGCTACTGCTTAATGCCAATAATCGCTTCTCGCGTAATCTATATTGTGCTTACAAACTTCCTCTTACCAACAGAAGGAAGCTTCCTTGGAATTCTTACAACAGTTGCTATGATTTATTCGGGACTCTTGCTTGTAATCGGTATGATGCGTATTCACGACTATTCCTTCGGACGTCTTATCGGTACAACGCTTCTCACCGTATTCGGTATGGCGGCAATTATCTTCCTTATGATACTTGTCGGAATACTTCTCCAACAGCTTGGCGGATTCCTTGCAACTATTATTACTGAATTATTGATGTAAAGGAGGGGACGAAATGAAAAAGTTTATATGCTTAACCTTAAGCGTAGTTTTGCTTATTGGTATGATATGTATGACAGGCTGGACTACAGGCGACATTTGGTCCCCCGAAGCCTTTGATGAAAAAACACAAAGCAACTATTCCAAAACCGACGAAGTAATTGCTTCCAACAGTAATTACGAATTGGTTTGGAAGGGCTCTGATTGCACCGTAGACCTTATTGAAAAGGCTACGGGCAACCGTTGGGGCGTTACCGCTCAGCTTCCCCCCGTGGAAAATGAGGGCGAAGAAGAGACAGAGGGAGAGACTTCAATTCTTACCGCAGTTAAAACAAAGCCTGAAGCGGCTTCTGCCATAATTCTTGAAACTCTTGATATGTCCAACAACCAGACAAGCGTTGTTTTCTCACAGACAGGCGCTGTTAAAAACGGCCGAGTTGTTACCGAAAAGATAGATAACGGTATCCGTGCTTACTACTATTTCGACGCTGTACAAATCAGAGTTGCCGCAGACTTCGTTCTTCACGATAACCGCGTAACCATCACCGTTGACCCCAAGCTTTTACAGGAGAACGATAAGTACAGAGCCGTTTCTGTCAGAATTGCTCCTTATTGGTGCAGCAACGTAAATGATGACGCGTCGGCTTATCTTTTCTATCCCTCAGGCTCGGGCGCAATTATTTCTAACACCTCGCTTTCTTCTGCAGGTATAACCTATGAATCTCAGGTATACGGTTTCGACTTTGCTATGCTTCAGGATACACAGGAAACTACCACAAAGGAAGTACGTCTTCCCGTTTATGGCGCTGTTAACGGAAATCTCGGCGCAATGGCTATTATTGAAGACAATGCCGAAGCCGCCCATATCGGCACAAAGGTTGGTTCAACTACCTTAGGCTTCAGCGGAGTTTATACAAAATTCGACCTTCGCGGCCATTCTACCAACGCTGTTCAGACTATGAATAACGGCTCTTCTCGTCAGGAGGTTTACGCTGTAAGCCCTGCAGAAAAGCCCATTACAGTTGGATTTTATCCCTTAAAGGACGACAAAGCCAGCTATAGCGGAATGGTTGAAACCTATAAAAATTATCTTAAATCTACAGGCGCATTCAAGGAAACCGTAAAAGAGGAATCACCCCTTAACGTTACCTTCCTCGGCGGCGTTATGGTAGATAAATCCTTCCTCGGCGTTCCTTATAAGGACCTCGTTGCCGCAACCACCATCACCAAGGCGCAGGAAATCCTTGGTGAGCTTCACGACAAAACAGGCGCAAAAATAAGCGCAAAACTTTTCGGTTTCGGCTCAACAGGTGTTGAAAACGGAAGCTATTCAGGTGGAATTACACTTCATAAGAATATCGGCTCTAAAAAGCAGTTAGCCACACTTGCCGATTACGCTAAGAACAATAACATTGACCTTTATTATGATTTTGACCTTGTAAGACTTAAAAATGCAAGTAAAGGCTTCTCAACCACATTTGACGTTGCATACAGCTCACTTTTAAAGATTACAACGGTTTATAAGTACCACGCATCCTCCCGTAGCTATGAAGAAGAAACAGGCTACAAGCTCTTAAAGAGAGAGCTTTTAGACAAGGGCGCTGACAAGGTGCTTAAGGGAATTTCCAAATGGGGTCTTAGCGGCGTAAGCCTTGAATCCCTTTCCCAAATGGCATATTCAGATTGTTCAACCCAAACAACCGAATATATGACCAAGGGTAATATGGCAAAGGATGTTACCGCTCTCTTTGCAAAGTTCGGCGAAAAGTATAAAATCGCATCGGAAGACGCCAACGCTTATGCGGCTGCCGCTTCTGACATAATCTTCAACACCCCCTCGGTATCGGGACAGGAAAGAATTTTCAAATATGATATTCCTTTCTATCAGATGGTATTCAAGGGATTTGTTCCAATGACAGGCGAAAGCTTAAATCTTGCTTCCGACCCCAAGAAAGAGCTTCTTACTGCGGTCGAAACAGGAAGCGGACTTAACTATACCCTTATTTCCGATTATTATAACGAGTTTATCGATTATCAGGGTTACATCTTCTTTGGAAGCAAATACAGTGATATCAGCGAAGACATTATTGCAACCGCAAACGAGCTTGGCGATTACTATAAAGCAATAAACGGCGCAGAGATTAAGACCCACACCGTTTTAGACTCGGGTCTTCGCGAAACCGTTTACAGCAACGGCGTTAAGGCGTATGTTAACTACACAGACGAAAGCATAGCTACCCCCGACGGCAAGACCGTAGCGGCTAAGGGCTATGTATGGGAGAAGTAATATGATGAAAAAGAAAAAGTACAGAAGTATCGAACAGCTGAAAAGCCGTTACGGATACGGATTTACAGCCATCTGGGTAATCGGTTTCATCCTATTCTTCGCCTTTCCGGTTGTTCAGTCGGTCTACTATTCATTCGCCGATGTTGCAATTTCCGCAACAGAAGGTGTCGTAGTTAACTTTGTCGGCCTTAAAAACTTTAACTATCTTTTTAACGAGCACCCCGATTATACAACATGGCTTACGGCAGATATGTCAACAATTCTTTATTCCTTGCCTATAATTCTGCTTGTATCCCTTGTTCTCGCAATGCTTCTTAACCAGAAGTTCCGCGGCAGAATAGTTTTCCGCGCAATATATTTCGTTCCCGTTATTATTGCTTCGGGCGCAGTTTTAAAGCTTATGTTCCAGACAACCAGCGAAGAGCTCACTTCTGCCGGTGTTTCCACCGCTATAACAGGCTCGATGTTCTCTATTGAAGATATTGTTGGTTGGCTCAATATTCCCGACAAGGTTGCTCAAATTCTTAAAAACATAATCAACAACATTTTCGACCTTCTTTGGTCTTGCGGAATTCAGACCGTCCTCTTTATTGCAGGTCTTCAGTCTATCCCCGCAACCCTTTACGAAGCATCTAAGGTTGAAGGCGCAACCAAGTGGGAGGAGTTCTGGTTTATAACCTTCCCGAGTCTTGGCAGCGTAACCCTGCTTGTTTCGGTTTATACAATGGTCGACGCCTTTACCAATACGCGAAACACCGTTATTGATAAGGCATACACAATGATAAACTCGGGTAACTATGACGAAACCTCGGCTATGCTTTGGGTATACTTCGCAGTTGTTGGTGTTGTTATGGGCTTGATTTTGTTCTTATACAACCGCTTCCTTTTGAAGCGTTGGCAGTAAAGGAGGGTAATGTATGCAAATCAGTGAACTTAAAAATTTATTTACAGACCCCTCCAGAGACCTTCTTCACAAAAAGAAAATGCTCAATCGAGCAGGCTCTATCGCTTGGGCAATCCTTAGAATAGTAATTCTTCTTGCTATCGGATATATCATTATATATCCTCTGCTTTATATGATAGGAACCTCGGTGCGTTCAGCCCAATCTTATTATGATTCGGCGCGTGTTTGGATTCCGTCCTCTGTGAATATTGATTTCAACTATTCAAAGGCTCTTGAATTCACAAGCTTCTTTGATGGCTTCAAGAATACTGTGATACTTGAAATTATAGCAGGTCTTATCGAGGTTATTACCTGTTCTATAGTGGCTTACGGCTTCGCCCGTTTTAAGTTTAAATTAAAGCCCCTCTTTACCGCAGGACTCTTCCTCACAATTCTTATTCCCGAAATTATGGTAATCATTCCCCGAATGCTTACCTATTCGAAAATGGATATTCTCGGTATTTTCGGCCTTATCGCAGAGCTTACAAACGGCGCGTTCGACATAAGACCAAACCTTATCGGTTCGCCTTGGGCATTCTATTTGCCCAGTATGTTTGCAATGGGTCTTCGTTCGGGTATTCTTATCTACATTTACATCCAGTTCTTCAAGGGATTACCTTACGAGCTTGAAGAAGCTGCTTGGGTTGACGGCGCAGGTCCTATCCGTACCTTTATTTCCATCGCTCTGCCCTCGTCAAGCGTTGTTTTCACAACCGTTACCGTGTTCTCTGTAATTTGGCACTGGAATGACACCTTCCTTGCAGGAATGTATGTTAAGAGTAATTATCCGCTATCGGTTTATTTAAGCCGAATTAACGCTACTATGGTGGGCGCGGGTTATTACCCGAACAACACCGATACACAGTCGATTTTGATGGCTGCTTGCTTACTGTTTATTCTTCCTCCGCTCATTTTCTATATGTTTATGCAAAGAAAATTTATAGAAAGTATTGACCGCGTGGGAATTACAGGTTAAAATAGTAAGGGAATAATCTCGGCCCGAACGGGGCCGAGAACAAATAAAATTCTAAAATAATTAAAAAGGTGGTATTTGAAATGTCTAAAAAGGTAATCAGACTGATTACTCTCGTTCTTGCCATAGCGATGATTGCTTCTCTTGCAGTTGGTTGTGGCGGAAACGAAAACGCCGCTTCCGGCGGCAACAAAGGTAACGCTACCGGCGCTATCGACGGCATGCTCCCCGAAGTAAACCCCGAAGACTACAAAGGAACCAAGGTTATTCTTGCAACCTGGAAAGACCCTTATCAGAACGAAGACGGTCCTGTTTGCGACAAGTTTGAACAGGAATACGGAATCGACTTTGAGTGGCAGATGATTGACCAGGGCGAATATGTTAACACTATCGCAGCTGCAATTGCTTCCAACCAACAGCCCGATATCTTCTTCGAAAACGGTGACTTCCCCGGTTCTCTTACCGTTATGCAGCCTCTTGATGCTGCTAAGCTTGACCTTACCGCTCCTATCTGGAATCAGGGCGTAATCAAGGCTTCAAGCCTTAATGGCCACCCCTATCTTGTTGACGCTATCTCTAACGTTTGGACAGAGCTTGATATCTGCGTTTACAACAAGAACATCTTCGAATCCAACGGTCTTACCACTCCTGAAGAATATTATGAAGCAGGCGAATGGACCTTCGCTTCTTTCCGTGAAGCTGCAAAACAGGTTGCCGCTCTTGGTAAAGAATATTCGGGAGCCGGCGTACTCGACGAAGCTATGCTCGGTGCTGCAGGCTGTACGGTATTCCAGTACAAAGACCAGAAGTTCTCTAACGGTGTAGATGCTCACTTCGAAGAAGTACTCACCTATATGTCACAGATGAGAGTTGACGGCTACTTAAAGCTTGACCGTTTCGGTTTCGACGACGGTAAACAGGGTATGTGCTTCACAAACTGCTTCGGTCTCAAGAGAACAGGTTACTTTACACACCTTAACCCTGAATATATCGGCGCTACATATCTCCCTGTTTGGGAAAAGGGCGACGAGCAGGTTTACACCGGAATCTATCGTGGTTGGGGCTTAATCGAAGGCAGTAAGAACCCTGTTGCTGCTGGTATCTTTATGCGTTACTACTTAGACGTTAACAACTACGACCTTCAGAAGACCTTCCACAACCAGGACGTAACCAACTTCTTCTTCAAGTTAGTTGGCGCTTATTCCGACAACGTTGTTTACTACCGTGGACCTGACATGGGTAAGACAACCGGTCTTAGCGACGGACGCTTCGGTTATGCATTTATGGATCAATCTCCTGATAACATCAAGAAGTATCTTGATGGTGAAAAGCCCACTATCGACCTTATGATTCAAAAGGGTAACGATATTGTTGCTAAAGAACTTGAATGGATTGAGAATGCAGAGCTTGCAGGCTTAATCAACAAGGTTGAAAAATAATCATAAACAAAACAAAAAGAACCTTCCTTGGAAGGTTCTTTTTTATTATTAGCCGCCGCTTTTTCTGTATTCGCTTGGGGTCTTTCCCGTCAAATGTTTAAATAGCTTTGAAAAATAATGAACATCGGTCATTCCGCAATGCAGAGAAATCGTTTGTATCTGAAGCGAGGTGGTGCGAAGAAGCTGTTTGGCGTAGGATATGCGTTTTTCTCTTATATATTCGGTGACGGTTTTGCCCGTTTCACGCTTGAAAATAGTAGACAGGTAAACGTTGCTGACGTTGAGCTTTTGGGCAAGGGAGTGGAGATTAAGCTCTGCCGATGGGTCGGCATCTATCGCAATAACGGCAGATTTAACAATGGGGGAATAGCCTTTTGCCGAGTGTCCTTTAACAAGTCGGCAATAAGAGACAAAAATATCGGTCATAAAGCTTTTGATTTTTCCAAGGGAAGAAAACTGCTCTATCTGTACCGCAAAGCCTGATGACATCTTGTCGAGATACATTGGGTGTACGCCGCCGCGTTCTGCCGCCTTTCGGAGAAGCGTGTTCATAATAATGCAGTAATTTTTGGCGTTGCGAAGCGGGTCGGAAACGCGCTTTTCGAAAAATGCGTCGTTGAAGGAAGAAAAAATCTGGTTAAGCTTGTGCTCTGAGCCAAGGGCGACCGCATTCATAATTTCGTTTTCGAAGGTGTATCTGCGTTCCATATTTTTCATATTAAGAAAGGTGTCGTCAAGCTCGTTTGCCTCGAAGGTTACAAGACTGCTATGCTCGGCAAGAGGTATTTCTCTGAAGACCTCGGCTATTTCATAAGGTCCGTTCCACATTCTTTCGCAAAAAGCGTCGAGCAAAAGTGATAACGGATTTCCCTCCGTAAAAATTGGGAGAGAGTTAAAAAATTCGTTTATTGCAGCTTTGTTTTTCGGCGAGATTCCCACTTTTTCGCAAAGTTCGAGTATTTGTTCTTCGCTAAGGTGTTCACGAAGGAAGGGGCCGATAATAACAATGGTTTTGCCCTCACTCGACGGTAAAAGCAAGGCAAGATAGGAAAGCGTGAGGCTATCTTTAAATTTATAAAGCTTTTTGGGTTTTACTCCGCCAAGAAGAGTGTCAACCGAAATATCTGACGGGAAGAATTTGCTGAAAAGCGGTTTTAATTCGGCGTCGACCAAGGAAACGATAGGCTCAATAGGGGACATAGAGGTTACAAGAATACCGCTTTTTCTGAAAGTGGCGCAAACAAGCTCAAATTCGTTTTCGTAAAACACAAACAAACCTCCTTAGTCATAATACACAAATTAATAATTTCTATTAATAAATGTAGCACAAACTTTGTGTAAATACAACTATTATTTTTAACATTATATTAAAAAATTACAAAAATAATTTAAAATTTTACTCACAGAAAAGCCGTTAAATATTTTATACTGTATATAGCAAATATTAAGGGTGATTTTTTTGCGTAAAAACACCTGAGCTTAAAAAATTTTCAGGAAAAGAGGAAACACAAATGGCAAAAAAGACAGTTCAGCTTGACGCTAACGGACACCGCAAGTTTGGTATCCGCGACAGCGTTGCTTATGCTGCAGGCGACCTCGGCTGTAACATGAGCTTTGCGCTTAAGGGCACAATGTCTATCTTCTGGACTCAATTTATGGGCATGGACCTTTGGTATGCGCTTCTTTTAATCGTAGTACAGGTATGGGACGCTATCAACGACCCCCTTATCGGTTCTATCATCGACGCAGACAGACATCAGTACAAGAGAAACAAGTTCCTTACATACATCTGGGCCGGCTCTATCGGTCTTATTGTTGGCGGAGCTTGCTGCTTCTTACCTTTCCCTGGTGCGCCCGACTGGGCTAAGGCAATTATCTTTATTGCCGGCTACGTTGTATGGGACGCCTTCTACACCGTAGCAAACGTTCCCTATGGCTCACTTCTTTCCCTTATCTCTAACGACGTTAAAGACAGAGCTTCCCTCTCTGCTTGGCGTTCTGTAGGCTCCATCTTCGGAAATATGCTTCCGATGGTTATCCTTCCTTTCATCATTTATGATAAGGACAACAACCTCATCGGCGAAAGAGTATTCATCGCTGCGCTCATCATGGGCGTACTTGGATTTATCTGCTTCCAGTTTATGATTAAAAACACCGAAATCCGTGTTGATACAAACGTTGAAGTCGGTGAAGAGGCTCCTAAGTTCAACGTATTCAAAGCTTTCGGCAACTTTATTAAAAACCGTCCCGCTGTTGGCGCAACCGTTGCCGCAATGGGTATGTTCATCGGTATGCAGGGCGCTGCTACTGCCGTTACCGTTATCTTCCAGTCTTATTTCAAGAATGTTCAGATTTCGGGTATTGTTCAGCTCTTCGCAATGATTCCTATTGTAGTTTTCACTCCTCTTGCTCGTAAGGCTGTTGCTAAGTTCGGTAAAAAAGAACTTGCAACCTTTGGCTCTATCGTTTCTATGGTATCGGGACTTGGACTCTTCCTCGTTTTCCCAAATAACACAGGTCTTGACCTTGTAATCTATATTGTTTGTCAGCTTATCTTCTCCTTAGGACTTGGAATTTATTCCACAGTTTCCTGGGCAATGATGGGCGACGCTATCGACTACAACGAATGGAAATTCGGCACCCGTGAGGAAGGCACAGTTTACTCTCTCCATTCCTTCTTCCGTAAGCTTGCTCAGGGTATCGGCCCCTCTCTCGTTCTTATCATAATGGTTGCCTTCGGTTATGTTGGCGCTAACGAAGGAAATCAGATTTGGGAAGTTGCTGTCAATATGCGCTATATCGTAGCTTGCACATATATGTTCTCGGCAATTCTTCAGTTCGTTGGCCTTGGTGTTATCTACAACCTCGACAAGAAGACCCTTGCAAAGATGAACGCTGACCTTGGCAGAGAAGAAACATTTTCCGTAGAAGAAAACGTAACAATATAAACCAAAAAGTCCGATAGCTTAGGCTTTCGGACTTTTCACCCCCACGATTATTTAGGAGAAAAATATGAGAAACATTATAAACTTTAACAGAAAATGGGCTTTCACAAAGCAGGCAAGCGGTATTCCCGCAGAGATGCCTAAAAATTGGGATTTTGTGAACCTTCCGCATTCTTGGAATGCTATCGACGGACAGGATGGAGATAACGATTATTTTCGTGGCACCGCCTACTAT